>DATCJI010000425.1:0-5528 GCA_036562835.1 Xanthobacteraceae bacterium
GTCGGACGCGGTAGCAAAGAACCCGTAGAGCGACACCAATGCGGTGATCCCGGGAAAAAGCGCCAGCAGGCCGTAGAACACGACCCCGGCTGCGACCGCGAGCAGCCGGTCCTCGTTGATCTGCTCATACGTGCGCCACAAGACGTCTTTCCAGCCGGTCCAGGGAATTTGCCACGGCGCGGTGGCCTTGCGGCCGCGGCCGGGCTGCCGCGCACGCTCGTGCTGCACCTCTCGAGGTTCATCCGTGCTGCGGGTTGTCCCGAACGCGCCGGTGGCTGGCCGCCCGCGATCGGTCCTCTTCAACTCCCCTGCCGGCTGCGGCTGGGATCGCTCGGTATTACGGCGACCTTGCAAGGCATAAGCGAACGCACCCAGCGCTGCATAGCGGAGGAGCGAGGGGATTGAGGTACGGTGATGCAAGGTCGACGACGATGTGGTCATGGCCCATCACCCGGAGGAGCTATCAGCTCGACTGTTGCGTTTTGTCAGAAAGCTCAGATGCGCTTGCGGCAGCGGCCAGTCCTTCGCGCGCCGCGGTCCACATGAGTTCCTGGGTAGCTCTGCCCGCTTCCGCCTTGGCGGTCTGATATTGGTCCGAAACGATGTCCGCGAGTTTCTGCTTGAGAGCCGTGCTTGTCGGCCCGACAAGCTGGTCTTCCACGTGTGTGGGTGGCAGAAGCGCAGCAATCGCCGCACCGAACGCCAAACCTGCCGCCACGCACAGAAGTGGCTGCTCGTTGAGCAAGGAACGCGTCTGTCGAGTGAGATCGGCGAGATAGCTCTTCGAAGCGCGGGGAGTGTTCATCTCGGGGCCCTTGAACGTCGCGGCGCTCCAACACGTCGCGATCTCGCGCGGCATGGCTTGGCCGCCGCGAATTCAATCCCGCGAGGGCCGCCTGAGTTCCGAGTTCAGAGTGAGCTGATGTAGCTGAGGCGCTCTGCGCGCGTCCGTCATTGCCGGGCTTGACCCGGCAATCCATCTTCTTGCGACCAAAATGGACCACCGAACTCGGGTTTACTTTACCCGAGTTCGGCACCTTAAGTGCGCAAGTCGGATAAACCGACGTGCGGTGGTCAAGCCCGTGGGTGACGAGGTCCGGTGGTTCAATTTGATTGAACTAATGCTTCATCATGTCGGCCGGTACTTTGCCGCCATTCTCCGCGAGCTTGGTCATCACTTGCTTATGCAGCCAAATGTTCATCTGCGCGGACCCATCGAGCGCGCCAGTGTAATTCAGCTCCTTGGCAAGTTCTTTGCGGGCCCCAAGGCTGCTGTCTAGGTCGAGAAGCTTCATGAGGTCGACGATGGAATGCCGCCAGTCGAGTTTCTCCGGATTTTTCGCGGCCTTGTCGCGCAACACGGCTTCGACGTCGACCGACGAACCCGCCGGCTTCTGGCCAACTGTGCCGCTGCTCGACGGAGCGGTTCCTGCACCAGAGGTGCTGGATCCGGCGCCGGAGGGTGCTGCCGATTGGCCCGCAGCTGCGCCGTGGTGCCCGAAGATTTTTCCCATGATATTGCCGAAAACGCTCATCCCATCCTCCTGTGGTTTTTACACGAGGCATCATAGTTGAGGGGTCAGGAAAATTCAGCTGCGGATTTGCAGGATCCGCCCACGGCTAGGCGCGCGGCTCTCCGGAGATTTGCGGCGCAACCAGGCTGGGGTCGGCAAAAGGCGTGATCGGTCCCGCCATATGGGCCGGATTACGCGGCGCAAGCAGCAAGAGCACAACCAAGACCCAGGCAAACACCGCGATAGCTACCCACGACCAGACGCTGATCTCGTCGACGTGAAGAGGTTGCGTGTTCATAGCCGCCTGCCTCGATGAGAGAAGTCTGAGTCAACGTACAGAGGCTGCCCAAGTTCCTTAGCCTACGCTTGCGTCACGTCACCGCCAAGGGCGCAAGAGCTTCAATGTCGGTCACCACGTCGATGATCACGGGCCGCGCCGCCTTCAGCCCGGCTTCGATCGCGCGCGCGATATCCGCGGGCTTCTCCACTCGCATGCCAACGGCTCCCATGTCTTCGGCAATGCGGGCAAAATTGACTTTGCTGAAGGTCCACAATTCGCGCGCCTGCACGGTTTGCGTGCCCCCATAGACGCGATCGAAACCCCGCTTGGACTGGTTGCCACCCGCATTGTTGTTGACCACCGTGACTGCGTTGATGCTCCAGCGCGCGGCGGTTTCGATCTCGGCGATGTGGGACCAGAGCCCGGCGTCGCCCGTGAATGTGACGACTGGCCGCTCGGGGCAGGCACACTTTGCGCCGAGACCGGCCGGGAAGGCCCAGCCCAGATGCCCGGCACTGCGCATGTAAGTCTGCCGCGGACTCTTGAGATTGTACATCCCGCCCATCCACATGCCCGCATGCCCGGTATCGGCAATCACGATGGCATCGTCCGGCACGCAGCGTGCAAGCTCGGCGCAGAGCCGTTCGGGGCGGATGGGGACTGCATCGGATTTGAGCGCATCGCCGTATTTTGCTGACCATTCACGACAGATGCTTTGCGCTTGCTCGATCCACGGTTTGCGCTTTTGCGCGCTCGTGCGGTCAGCGCATTTCAGCATTGCTGCCAGCGTTGACCTGGCATCGCCCAGAACGCCTGCGAGCAGCGGATAATTGCGGCCGATCGCCTCGGGATTGATGTCGACCTGAATGGCGGGCGTGCCGATGGGTGGTGCAGCCCAGAAATGGGTGGTCATGCTGCCGGTTTCAGACCCGATGAAGCAGACGAGATCGGCGCGATTGACCACCCGATTGGCGCTCTCGCGCGAATAGGTCCCTACAACGCCGACGCACAAGGGATGCGTGCCCGGGATCGCGTCCTTGCCGTTGAGCGACGTCGCAACCGGGATCTGCAGCGCCTCCGCAGCGCGACAAGCTCGGCGGCGGCACGCGAGGCGCGCACGCCGCCGCCCGCGACGATCACCGGCCGCTGGGCATTCTGTAAATATCCCAGCGCAGCGAGGACGCTTGCTTGCTCGGGCTGCGGCCGAAATGGCGGCACGCGAGCGAACTGTGGCTCGCACAGCGGGTCCAGCTCCGCTTCATCCGCATCGATCTGGCCCTCATTGCCGCGGAACTGCAGATGCACCGGCCCGGGCGTGCCTGATGTCGCCACCCGGAAAGCCTGTCGCAGCATGTCTGGAAACCGCGCAACGTCATCTATCGTGGCGTTCAGTTTTGTCACCGGCTCGAATGCCGGCACGTCATCGATTTCCTGATAGACCTTGCGGAATTTTGTCCTGGGCTCGCGCCCGCCAGTCATGGCGATCACCGGCGAATGCGCGAGCCACGCATCGCGCAGTCCGGCTGCGAGATTAAGCGCCCCGATCACCTGGGCCATGCAAATGCCGGGCTTGCCCGAGGCGCGCGCATAGCCGTCGGCCATATAAGCTGCGGCCTTCTCGCCATGCACATGAAGGCGCTTGATTGCGGTGCGCCGCTCGAGCTCCGCCATGGTCCTGCGCAGCACCGCGGGGACATGAAAGATGTGTGTAACTTCGTAAGCCTTGAGCATTTCGGCGAGGCATTCCGCCCCGCTCATTCTGCGATTGTGCCCAGGCATGGTTGCCCGCATCACCTGCCGGTGCCGGTCATTTGATGGCGAGCGGATTCGTCGGGGAGCCGACGGCGCCCGTGATCGGAATTGCGGGCGCGACGAACATGAACTCGTACACCTTGTCCGCGGCGCAGTCGTCGGCGAGATCCTTGAGGTAGAAGATCTCGCCCATGGTCATGCCCATGATCGGAATGGTGATCCAGTGCCACGGCTGGTTGATGCCGGGCTCCGTGTTGTTGGGCCGCACCTCGCACCCCCAGGTGTCGCTTGCGACCGCTGCAAGCTCGGTGCGTGCCACCCATTCGAGCGTCTCGAAAGCGAGGCCCGGCGCATCGCCGCCCGGATAGCCTTCCCAGCTGCCCGCACCGAGGCAACGCTCCATCTGGCCCGTGCGCACCATGACGTAATCGCCGCGTCGGACGCTGACGCCTTGTGCCCTTGCAGTATTGTCGAGATCGGCGCACGTGATGCCGTAGCCGTCATCGAGGCTCTCCTTGCGCAGCGCGCGCGCCACGTCGAGAAGGATGCCGCGGCCCACCATTTTGTTTTTCGTTTTCTCGATACCGCACTTTTGCGCGCCAGCCGAGGTGACCTCACGGCAGTCGTAACCGTTCCACATCGAGCTTTCGTAAAACACATGTCCAAGACCATCCCACTGCGTGCCGCATTGCAGCGGCATCGTGACCATGTCGTCGGCAGCGCGGATGCCACGCTTGTCCAGCACACCCGCATACGCATCCGTTCCGGTGCGGATCATGGTGTGAATGGGATTGGTTCGCCCCATGGTCGGGTAAGTGCTTTTGGCGCCCTGCGGGCCGCTTTGATCGAAGTTGAGCGCGAGCGAGATCACCTTGCCTTTACGCACGAGCTTCGCGGCCGCAATGATGTCTTCCGGCCGCGTATGATTGAGCGTGCCGATTTCGTCATCGGCTCCCCACTTGCCCCAGTTCTTGTATTTCTCAGCCGCCTCGCGGAGGTCCTGGCGCGTGATCTTTCTCCCCATTCGATCCTTCCTTCGTTCAGGCAGTCATGCAATTGGCTCTGGCGCGCTGCATCATGATTGCGCTCCAGAGCCGGCCTGATGATAACATCGAGAAAGGACGAAGGAGAAACGCCATGCGTCGAGTGATCGGGTGCCTCTTTGCGCTTCCGCTAACGCTCTATGCCGTCGGCCAACAGGCGTTGGCGCAGACGTATCCGGCACACCCGGCCCGCATCATCGTGCCGTTTTCGGCGGCAGGACCGACGGATGTGATCGCGCGTATTATCGCGCAAAAGCTCTCCGAGGCATGGGGGCAGCAGGTCTATACGGAGAACTTTCCGGGCGCGGGCGGAAATACCGGAATCGTGCTCGCCGCGAAGGCCGCTCCCGACGGCTACAACATGCTCGCAGTGAGCACCGGCTTTATCGTCAATCCAAGTCTCTACGCGAAAGTGCCCTACGATCCGATCGCCGATTTCTCTGCCGTCACTCTGGTTGCAGCATCGCCAAACGTGATCTCAACTCATCCATCGGTCCCGGCGACATCACTTCAGGAGCTGATTGCCCTCATCAAGAGCCATCCAGGCAAATACAGCTTTGCACAGCCAGCCACCGGCTCGACACCGCATCTCGTCGGCGAATTGCTCAAGCTCAAATTCGGGCTTGATCTCGTCACCGTTCCATTCACCGGTGCCGGGCTGGCGATCAACTCCACGCTGGGAGGGCATACGCCCATTGCGATTACCGCGCTGCCGCCGGCCATGGCCACGATCCGGGAAGGCAAGCTGCGCGGCATTGCGGTGCTGAGCACGAAACGTTCGGGCTCGCTTCCCGACGTGCCGACCAACATCGAGGCGGGCGTGCCTGATCTCGAAAGCGATACGCTCACCGGCATCGTCGCGCCGGCGGGCACGCCCAAGGAGATTATCGACATGTGGCAGCAAGAAATCGCGAAGACAGTGATGCTTCCCGACATCAA
>DATCJI010000447.1:0-2518 GCA_036562835.1 Xanthobacteraceae bacterium
CATCGGTGAAGAATGCCGAGGCGCTACTGAAGAGTGATCCGGATGTTTCAACCTATACGGCCTATGTGGGCCAAGGCTCACCCCGCTTTTGGTTGGGGCTCAATCCCCAGCTACCCAACGAATCTTTTGCCGAAATCGTCATCGTCTCGAAGGACGTCGAGGCGCGCGAGGGAATTAAAGGGCGGCTCGAAAACGCCATCGCCGGCGGGGCGCTATCGGAGGCGCACGTGCGCGTCGATCGTTTCAACTTCGGGCCTCCGGTCGGTTTCCCGGTGCAGTTCCGGGTCATCGGCCCCGATGCTCACAAAGTGCGGGAAATTGGTTACCAAGTGCGCGACGTGATGGGCACTGACCGCAGGGTGGTCGAGCCGCATCTCGATTGGAACGAACAGGCGCCGTTTCTCAAGCTCGTCGTCGATCAGGATCGGGTGCGGGCGCTCGGAATGACACCTCAGGATATCGCGCAATCCCTGAGCATGCTGATCTCGGGGCTGCCGATCACGACGGTCCGCGACGGCATTGAGAAAGTCGAAGTGGTGGCGCGCGCGGTGCCCTCGGAGCGGCTTGACTTGGCGCATATCGGCGATCTGGCGCTCTATGCGCGCAACGGCGTGGCAGTGCCGCTGTCGCAGATTGCCCATGTCGAATATGCGCATGAGGAGCCGATCCTCTGGCGCATCAACCGCGACATGGCGATTACGGTGCGCTCCGATGTCATGGACGGCGTGCAGCCGCCGGATGTCACCAACGCCATTTGGCGGAAGCTGCAGCCCATCCGTGACGGCCTCGAGCCCGCCTATCGTATCGAGATCGGCGGTGCGATCGAGGAATCGCAGAAAGGCAACGCGTCCATATTCGCGCTTTTTCCCGTATTGATCTTTGCCATGCTGACGATATTGATGTTCCAGCTGCAGAGCATTTCACGTCTGATTCTGGTCTTCCTCACAGCGCCACTCGGCATTATCGGGGCATCGCTCGGCCTCAACGTGGCCAACCAGCCCTTCGGCTTCGTCGCGCTGCTCGGCTTGATTGCTCTCGCGGGCATGATCATGCGAAATGCGGTGATACTGGTCGATCAGATCGAATCAGACGTAAATCACGGGCTTGCCCGGCGCGAGGCCATTGTGGAGGCAACCGTGCGACGGGCACGGCCGGTGGTCCTGACCGCGCTGGCCGCGATCCTTGCCATGATCCCCCTGTCGCGCTCGGCGTTCTGGGGGCCCATGGCCATTACCATCATGGGTGGGTTGTTCGTGGCGACATTCCTGACGCTGCTGTTCCTGCCGAGCCTCTATGCGTTGTGGTATCGCAAGCGCCTGGACGAGCACGGGGAAGCGAGCGGTCACTCGGCAGCGGTCCCCTGCTCGCACCAGGCGGCCGTTCCTCTTGCGGTTGCGGCAGAATGAAAGCGTGTATGAGACATCCATGAGCGACGTAACAGCCTCTAAAGAAACGGATGTGCGGGAACGCATTCTCATAACCGCCGAGCGCCTGTTTCGCGACGTCGGTTATCAGAAGACGACGGTAGCCGATATCGCGAAGGCGCTGCGCATGAGCCCGGCCAACGTCTACCGTTTCTTCGACTCGAAGAAGTCGATCAATCTGGGCGTTGCCCGGCGGCTCATGGGCCAGGTCGAGGCGGAATCGCAAGCGATCGCCCACGCACCAGGAACCGCCGCCAAACGGCTACGTGACCTGCTGACGTCGGTCCATCGCATGAATTCAGCCCGTTATGTCGGCGATGCGAAAATGCACGAGATGGTTGCGGTTGCCATGGAAGAAAATTGGGATGTTTGCCGGCCACATATGGAATGCATAACGGGCGTCATCGCGGAGGTGATCACGGACGGGATTGTTGCGGGGGAGTTTCAGGCTTCTGACGCAAGTCTTGCGGCCGCCTGCACATGCGCCGCGATGATTCGTTTTTTTCATCCGCAATTGATTGCGGAAAGCGCGGACATGCCGGGCCCAAAGTTGGATCAGATGATCGACTTCGTCATCGCTGCGCTGCAGGCGCAACGTACAGGCTCTCCCGCGCGAGGATAGTGGCGACCATTTAAGAGGGATTTGAAAACGGGTTCGCCTAGCTGGTGCTCTCGAGCCATTGCACGCTCCTCTCTGCTACAGGCGCAACTTGTCGAGCGTAATGGGCAGGTCGCGCACGCGCTTTCCGGTTGCGTGGTAGACCGCTTTGGCGAGGGCAAGTTAAGGGCGCATTTACTCCTCAGTATCAACGAAGGTCTGGCGAACTTTCAAGTGACCATGCAGCGCCAGCGGAATGCTCCACCGTCGCCGTCCGAGAGACTTGCAATCCGCCAAACGGTCTCCACATAGCGCCTGCCCAAATTCGCACGTGCCTGTGGCCGTGTGTCGGTCGGCGGTCAACCGGACAAGAGGCCGGGTAGCCGTCTGCGGAAGCGTAGCTTCCTCATCATGACTGACAGCCGGAGGCGAAACCGGCGCACTCCGCTCTCATCGGAGAACGCGGCTTAAAGCAACGACGAAGCGGGCTTCTTGG
>DATCJI010000454.1:0-1554 GCA_036562835.1 Xanthobacteraceae bacterium
CGAGCAGTTCTGTCAAGCCAATGGCCAGATCCTGCTCCCCATCGTCAACATGATCGAGAGCGCGAGCCAAGTGGTCGATAGCGTCGTGCATGAAATCGGAGTGAAGACGCTGGAGCTGATCCTGGCTCTGAGCGCCGAACAAGTCGCGGGGCCGCGCACCCCAGGCAAGGCCAGCGGCGAAATCCGGCATTACGGTTCGCAACGGGGGCGCGTTCAGCTCGCCGACCGGAAAGTGAGGGTGAAACGGCCGCGGCTGCGGCACAAGACCGAAGGCGAGGTTGCCATCCCGGCCTACCAAGCCTTGCGCAAGAATCAGGCGTTAAGCCAGTACATGCTGGGCGCCTTGATGCGTGGCATTTCAACGCGCGAATACCACGAAGTCTTGCCCAAAATGGCGGAAACGGTTGGCGTTTCGCGGAGCGCCGTCAGTCGGCAGGCGATCGAGGCGAGCGTCGAGCAGCTCAAGCAATTGCAGGAGCGGCGCTGGGATCAGGTCCAGATCCTGGTCATTTACATCGATGGCCAGCGTTTCGCCGAACATCACATTCTCAGTGCGGTGGGCGTGGATCTGGAAGGCCACAAGCACGTGCTGGGGATTGCCTGTGGAGCGACGGAAAATGCCGCGGCGGTCAAGCAACTACTCACCGGCCTGCGCGACCGAGGCTTGCCGACGGACCGCAAATATCTGTTCATCATCGACGGCGGCAAAGCGCTCCGCACCGGCATCGAGGAAGTGTTCGGCCGCGAGCAGGAGGTGCAGCGGTGCCGCAACCACAAAATCGAGAACGTCATGAATGAACTGCCCAAAGAACAGCGGGAGCAGACGCGCCGGCTAATGCGCGCGGCGTTCAAGCTTTCCAGCGCGGAAGAAGGCGAGAAGCGGCTGGAGCAGATCGCGCGGCAACTGGAATATGATTACGCCTCGGCGGCCCGCAGCTTGCGCGAGGGTCTCAAGGAGATGTTCACGTTGCAGCGGCTCAAGATTCCCGCCAGCCTGCACAAATGTCTGGCGACGACAAACCTGATCGAAAGCCCGCATAGCGGCGTTCGGAAGAGGACGCGCAATGTCTGCCGCTGGCGGGACGCGGACATGGCCGAGCGTTGGGCGGCTTCCGCCTGGCTGCTCACCGAGAAGCATTTTCGCCGCATCGATGGTCACCAGGATCTTTGGACGCTGGCCGCCCTCCTGGGACGTGAAGTCTCCGAGTCGAAGAAGGAGAAAGTAGCGTAAGATGACTTCAGCTGTTCATCGCCAGCCTTCAACTTACTGCGGGACGCCGCCCGCCGCCCACTGAGGCTGTGCTGTTGGGGTTGTGGCACTCGATTTTGAGGCAAAGCTGGCGTGGGACTGCGAGAAGGGGATCTTCACGAATAACAAAGAACCCAAAATCTCTCCAGCCGCCACATTTCCGTAAAGGCTGGAGCTTTACATAGAGTGTTTGCGCAACGTCTCAGGGACCGCGAGGCGCTCGTGACGGCCCTCGTCAAGCTCGGCGCCGGGCGACGAGGTCATCATGAGCATCGCCGGGCACCTCTAGTGTGTTATGCTTTCGA
>DATCJI010000460.1:0-17112 GCA_036562835.1 Xanthobacteraceae bacterium
ACTGAGGATCTTGAGGCTGGTTGCGAACCCGGGCGCCACTACGCCGAGCACCACTCCCAATACGAGGGCGACCAGGACCTGTAGAAACAGAGATTTGTAGAAAGGCGTGGACTTCGTTGGAACCGGCGCGGAATGGGCCTCAACTGTCGCTTCCGTCAAATTGGCGATGGACATGACGAAAATTCCCGATTTGATGAGCCGTGGCGAGGACAACGGTTGCCACGTGATATCCCGCACCAGATGCAAGGATGATGCCATGCCCACGCCAGAAAGCATTGAGGCGAAGTGCGGCCTCTGCGAATATCCCGCGAAAGTGGGTGCAAGCCGCAAGCTGCGCGCCTCAGGAGGGCGAAATGACAGCGGTACGTCTGAAAAGAGCAGCAATACAGGTTGCGCTCGCCACAGCAGCAATCACCTCGCTCAGCCTGTCGGCCGGCGCGCAATCCGGTATACCCGGCGTATTGTCGGAACACTGATCCTTGATGCCAGGGCGGAATTTATTTCACCGATCCCGGGCCGCGGCTGTGGTGCGGCGTCGCATCTCGTATTTGTATTATCTGCCTGGACCGGCAACGCCGCCTTAACATCATGACATTGACGGGAGTTCAGGTCTTCGATGCCGGCGGCCAGTATCTCGGGACCATCAAAGTGCCGCGGCAGCCTGCCAATGTGGCGTTCGGCGGACCGGACAAACGGACGCTCTACAGCACCGCACGCGAAGCGCTTTATGGTATCAAGGCGCTTTCGCAGGGACCGGATCGGGTTGGGAAATGATCGCTGTGCCGAAAGGTTGTCATGGAAAAAGTTCAGTCGCGCTTCTGATCGGATGCATCCTCGCTGGGTTTGAACACGGTGCAAGCTGCTGAGCTTCAGGTCATCGCCGGAGGCGGCATTACGGCTCCATTAACGGAGATCGTGCCGCAGTTCGAGCGTGCCTCTGGTCATAAGATCATCGTCCGGTATGGCACCGCGCCGGAACTGATCAAGATGGCGACGAGCGCCGCATTAATCGATCTTGCGGTCGTGCCTCAGGACGTTCTGAAAGATCCTGCCGCGCGCGCACGATTTACACCGGAGCTACCGCGCGATGTCGCCCGGGTCGGGATCGGCGTGGCGGTGCGCAAAGGCGCGCCCCGGCCCGACATCGGCACACCAGCGGCGCTCAAGCAGACGCTGCTCGAGGCGGGCTCGATAGCTTCCATACCGGCGAGTGCCACTGGCACGCAGCTTGCCGAAATTTACGAGGAGCTGGGTATTACGGCGGAAATGAAATCGAAGACGAAGCCGCAGCCCTCGCCCGTAAAGGTTGTCGAGGCGGTGGCCAATGGCGATGCCCAGCTCGCGATATTTGGCGTCAACATACTGATGGATCCTCGTTTGGACCTCGTGGGCCCGTTGCCAGCGGAGCTGCAGCGGGAGGTCGTCTACGCAGCAGCGATCGCCTTGAGCAGCAAAGAGCCGGAAGCAGCCGCGGCATTTTTGAATTATTTATTGTCGGCGCCGGCTGCCTCCGTATTCAAGGCGAGAGGCATGAGCCCCGGCTGAGGCCACGGGAGTTCAAACCGGAATGCGGGCAAACACGGTCGTGCCGGCGCCCGGCGATGACTCGATTGCAAGGTCGCCGCCGATGAACATCAGTCGTTCCCGGATGCCCGCAATCCCCAGTCCGCCATTCACCGCGGTCGCAGCGGAACAGGTTGCCTGCGCGCCGTCAAAGCCACACCCGTCATCCTCTATGATCATTTGCAGCCGGGAGTCGACCCGATTGATCAGCACGCTAACGACCGTGCATCCATGCGCGTGTTTTGCAGCGTTCGTGAGCGCTTCGCCCCAAACACGATAGATCGTCATGCGGATCTCATCCGATAGGCTGTCGAGCTTGAGATCATGGCGGATCGCGTAAATTCGATGCTGGCGCAGGATAAAATGAACACCACCACCAGGAGCAGCACGATCCTGCTCAGCGGGACTTCAATCTTCTTGTCGCCCTTGTTGTAGCCGGCCGAGCGCAATGACGTTCTCGTTGATCAAGCGGGATCGATGGAAAATTAAACGATTCGGGCGAATTGCCCTATTCTAGACGCGCGGTCTGCCAGGTACATCTCCTGTCAGAACCGGATTACCTCACATACTATCAGAGTGCCGGTCAGTCGTTTACGCGCACATCCGCCGGCCGAGAGCAGCAGATGACAAAGCATGAAAGAAAGCTGCTCCCTCCGATCTCGGTTGCCCAGTGGGCGGGCGCGCTCAGCCGCTGGGACGTCATTGCGGCGCTGCTCGTGCTCGGCCTCCTTGTCTTCCTCGCCGAGGCGAGCCGTGACCTCCTCGCGCCGCTTTCCGAGTTGCAAGCCCAGCCGGTGTCCCTGGCCCCCCAGCGTCTGCCCGAATACGCCGCCCGCACCACCTTACGCCTCTTCGCCGCGCTTGGGATATCGATCCTGTTCACGCTGACCTATGCGACTATTGCGGCGAAGAGCCGGCGAGCCGAGCTCCTGCTGTTACCCTTGTTGGACATTCTCCAGTCCGTTCCCATCCTTGGCTTCATCTCGGTGACCGTGGTCTTTTTTATGTCGCTTGCGCCTGGGCGCATCCTGGGCGCGGAGCTAGCAGCTGTTTTTGCAATCTTCACCAGCCAGGCGTGGAACATGGCGTTCAGCTTCTATCAGTCATTGCGCACCGTTCCGGTCGAGCTGATCGAAGCCTCGCGCGTATTCCGCCTGTCAGGATGGATGCACTTCTGGCGGGTGGAAGTGCCGTTCGCGATGCCGCAGCTCATCTGGAACATGATGATGTCCATGTCAGGCGCGTGGTTCTTCGTGGTGGCTTCAGAGGCGATCACCGTCGGCAACACCACGGTGCTGCTGCCGGGCATGGGCTCCTACATTGCCGTCGCCATCGCACAAAAAAGCCTCGCTGCCGTCGGCTGGGCGATCGCCACCATGCTTGTCGTCATCATGATTTATGACGTGATGTTTTTCCGGCCACTTGTGGCATGGGCCGACAAGTTTCGCTTTCAGCAGCAGGCGGGCGTTGCTCCCGAGAAATCGTTTGTTCTCGACGCGCTGCGCCGCTCGCGCGCTATCGCGACTCTCAGTGACACGGCGGCCGGGTTATTTCAGCGTGCGCTTTATTGGATCCCGTCCGGCCGCAGAGTACGTGCGGCACCGCAACGCAAGCAGAGCCGTGTCATTGATTGGCTGTGGGCGGGCGCGCTCGGGTTGGCCTCGTCGCTGGCGATCGGCGAAATAGCGCTGTTTGGCATACAGGGACTGGCGCCCGCCGAGTTGCGCAAGGTGATGCTGCTCGCATGCGCCACGCTCATCCGTGTGGTGGTGCTCATTGCGATCGCAAGCCTCATCTGGGTGCCCATCGGCATCTGGGTCGGAACGCGGGCGTGGGCGAGGCGGCTGATTCAACCTGTCGCGCAGTTTCTTGCAGCATTTCCTGCCAACCTGCTTTTCCCGATTGTGGTCTCGGCAATTGTCGTCTTGGCGCTCGATCCGAATGTGTGGCTCAGCCCCCTGATGATCCTGGGCACGCAATGGTACATACTGTTCAACGTGATTGCCGGCGCTGCCGCGATTCCCGCGGAATTGCACGATTGCTGCGCCAATCTTGGGGTGCGCGGCTGGCTGTGGTGGCGCACAACCGCGCTCCCCGCGGTCTTTCCTTATTACGTCACCGGAGCAATCACCGCCTCGGGCGGATCATGGAACGCGAGCATCGTGGCGGAGGTTGCGTCCTGGGGCGATCAGCGCCTCGAGGCATTCGGCATTGGAGCCTACATCGCTGCGGCGACCGCAGCCGGAGACTTCCACCGCATCGTGCTTGGAATGGCGGTCATGAGTCTTTTCGTCGTAGCCATCAATCGGGCATTCTGGCGTCCGCTCTACCGATACGCTGAGCGCAAATATCGTCTCGAATGACAGAACAGATAACCACCCCGGCCTTGCTCGACGTGCATTCCGTGCGCAAGGCGTTTCCCAAGCCTGACGGCACCCAGCTGTTGGTCCTCGACGACGTCAACCTGCAACTAGCGGAAGGACAGATCGTGGGCCTGCTCGGACGCTCGGGCTCGGGAAAATCCACGCTGCTGCGCCTGATTGCAGGCCTGGCACAGCCAAGCGCTGGCACGATCATGTATCACGGCCGCCGCGTCGATGCTCCGGCGCCCGGCATTGCCATGGTGTTCCAGAGCTTCGCACTTTTTCCGTGGCTCACCGTGCTGGAAAACGTCGAGCTCGGATTGCAGGCGCTGCGGCTGCCGGAAATCGAGATTCGCAAGCGCGCAATTGCCGCTATCGATCTGATCGGCCTCGACGGATACGAATCCGCCTATCCGCGCGAGCTGTCGGGTGGCATGCGTCAGCGCGTAGGCTTTGCCCGCGCGCTCGTGGTGCATCCGAACATCCTGCTCATGGACGAGCCGTTCTCGGCGCTCGACGTGCTCACCGCGGAAACCCTGCGCACGGACTTTCTCGATCTGTGGAGCGACCGCCGGCTTCCCATCAAAGCCGTTATCCTCGTGACCCACAACATCGAGGAAGCCGTGCTGATGTGCGACCGCATCCTCGTGTTCTCAACTAATCCCGGACACATCATCGTTGAGATCAGGGTCGATCTGCCGCAGCCGAGAAGCCGGCTCGATCCGAGTTTCCGCGAGCTGGTGGAACGGATCTATGTGGCCATGACGGCGCGTCCGGTTCCGACGGGCCGCAGCACACTGCCCCCCGACGGCAGCCGGCCAATCGCAATTCACACCGTGCTGCCCCGCGTGTCTTCGAACCTGATCTCCGGGCTTCTCGAAACTGTTGCCGGACCGCCATACCATGGCAAGGCCGACCTCCCGCTTATTGCGAGCACGTTGCACATGGAAGTCGACGATCTCTTTCCGGTCGCCGAAACCCTGCAGATGCTGCGGCTCGGGGAGCTCGAAGGCGGCGATATCCATCTCACCGATATCGGCAGGCAGTTCGCCGAAGCGGATCTGGACGATCGCAAGAAGCTGTTTCAGCGCCAGCTTTTGGCCAACGTGCCGCTTGCGGCCCACATCCGCCGCGTGCTGCAGGACCGGTCAAACCATGCGGCGCCGAAAAGCCGGTTCCTCGACGAGCTCGAGGACCACATCACGCCGGATGTGGCGGAGCAAACCTTGCGGGCCGTGATCGCGTGGGGTCGATATGCCGAAGCGTTTGCCTATGATGACGACACGCAAATGTTCAGCCTCGATAACCCGAATTGAGACTTTAGAACCAGACGAGGACTGCGTGTGACAGATAGAGGCCCAGGCTGCCGCCGAGAAGCGCGAGCAGCACTGCAAGAGCAATATCCAGCTCTGTTCCGGCACCCGCGTGAGAGATATCGCTGTCGATCTTTTTGCCGGTTACAAACAGCCTAATGGCAGCAAGAACGATCATCATCGTGCCGAGCACGATGAAGGTCAGTCCTGCGAAATTCGCAAATTTTTGACCCGCGCCGGTAATTCCCCGCCCGCTGGAGGACAATGCGGTAATGTGCAGAAATAAATCGAACCGCTCGATCAGAAAGCCGAATGCCATCACCGCAATGGCGGTCCGCACCCAGGCCAGGAACGTGCGTTCGTTCGCCGCATGCTCCCGAAAGTTCCTGATCATGATTTTCCCCTGCCAGATTTGAAATGCATACGGCTCATTCGCCTTCGCCCTGCGCGGCGCGTGTTCCTTCGCGGGTAGGCGGCCCCTTCAATATCCACTCGAAACCGACTGCAATGAGCGCGCCGACCAGAGGAGCCACGATGTAAATCCATGTCGTGCGCAGGTCCCCTCTGACTAGATCCGGCCCCACCGAGCGCGCGAGATTCATGGACGCGCCACTGATCGGTGCGGCCCACATGCCGGCGAGCGCAATGTACGCACCCACGGCGATCCCTGCGTTGGTTCCGATGTTGCGGGCTCCCGAGGCAGTGCCGAGGATCGTGTTCACAAGCCCGGCAGTGAGCAGGATCTCAAGCACCAGCGCCTGCATGGTGGTGACCTGCACGTGCGGCGCGGTTGCGCCGAGATCGCCGACGATGCCGAAGGTTTCTCGCAGGAAGAATGCCGCGCCAATGCCGCCGAGAAATTGCGCGATCAGATATCCAGGAACGCGCCACCACGGGAAATTTCCGCGTACGGCGAATGCAAACGTCACCGCCGGGTTGACGTGCGCGCCGCTGACCGAGCCCATGAAGTAAATGATGCTCATCACCATCAGGCCCGGCGCGATGGCAGCAATGGGTTCCGTTACTTTGCCGCCGCTATATGCGTTGACGACCACTGCCCCTGCAGCGACAACAACGAGCAGGAACGTGCCCCAGAGCTCCGCGAAAATGCGCCGCCATTCGCGGGAAGCATCGAAAAAAGCCTGCTCCGGGTCCTCCGCATGAGCGCGCCGGTCCGCTGGCTTGTTTTGTTTGGATTTTGGCGACGCCTTCATTTGTTGCGTACCGCGCAAAGCATTTTCGATCAATGCAATTTGAACTACCGAAGACAACGCCGCAAGTGCTGGCGTTCTAAGCTTCAGCTCCGATCGCGCGTCCAAGAGCGAACTGGCCGAGCGGACCTTCGATGTGGAACTCGACTCCGGTCATCTTTTCGAACAGGTCGATATTGGCGAGGCCTATGGCGCATCCGCCCAATCCCATTTCCGTGCTCATCAAATAGAACGTCTGCATCAGCACTCCCGTGTCCTTGAGGATGAGTCCATAAGCGAGCGCGCTGTATTTCCAAGCGACGCGGCCAAAACGAGCCGCAATCGTGATGAGCACCTGCGGCGGGGCCGAGACGCCCATTGCGTATGCGGCTCCTCGCAGGAGCATTTCCAGTTCGTCGGGCCGTGCGGGAATAGGCACGATTGCGTGCGCCCCGGCGTCATAATAATAGAAACCCCGCGCGAGCCCTTCGCATCTGTGCACCGCCAAGTACAGCTCGAGCTCGTAACTTGCGCCCGCCGACGGATAGGGCCGCGGCGCATATTCCACTGCCGCAATTTTTTCTACGGCCCAAGCACGGGAATGCGACTGCACGCGGGCCGTACCATCGAGAAAGTGCGCAAGCTCGACAAGCGTAATCGGCTCGCGGTCATCGAAGAGTCGCGTCGAACGCCGTTGCTGCAAGCACTGCATGACGCGCGCCGCTGCGGGCGGATGCCGCGTCGCGAGTTTTCGCAAATCGATCTTCTTTCCAGGCCAGCTGGGACGCACGGCCGGAAGCGGTGGCACATCATCGGCATGCGCATAAGTACCGCCGATTGGATTGGCGTGGCGGCCTTCGGTGCTGCGCGCGTGAAAGAGGAGATCGTGGAAATCCCAGAGCGCAAGGTGCGTGTCCCCTTCCGCCTGCCGCAGGTTACTGCTGCGGCGCCGATCGACTTTGATGAGAATGTGACTGTCGAGCAGAAGCGAGAGGAGATCGACCCCCCAAAAACGCACCTTGTGCCGCAGCCGTTTGATCTGCTGCGGCTGTGACAGGGCCGCCAGCATTCCCGCAATCTTTGCGTCGTGTATCCTGAACAGCGCGCCGGCACGCGGCGATTCCAGCACGAGCGTGCCGCTCCGTCTGCGCATGTAGGCGAAGCGCGAGAGCATCAGCACGTCCGTATCGCGCAGCGAAGCAGCGCGTGGCCAGTAGTCCGGCATCTGCGGTTCAATCACCACCTTGGGCGCGTCTCGGTCCGACACAGACAGGCAAAACTCGATTAGCCCCGATCTCGCCAAGCGGCGCACTAATCGGTCGATCTCCCTGCCAGCCTTGGAACGGTCCGATGTGAAGGAGCGAAGCGGAACACCCGAACGCAGCTGCTGCGCACGTTCGCGAGCGCGTGCGCCGAGCTTTCCCAACTGGATGTTATGCTGATCGAACGCGGCGACGAGGTTTCCATCCGGGCGCGCTTTTAGCGTGACATGCTCGAGGAGGCGCGCGCACAGGATTGCCAATTTCGTGCTGGCCTCAGGTCTGCGGGTGAAGCGGATTGAGCTCGCTTTCCGCAATCGGCTTGCTTCGCCATCCGAGCTTTACCGGCACGTCATAGAGCCGGCCCGGGGCGAAGCGGCGATAGAAATGCCGCAAGCCCGGAACGATGACTCGGACCACGGGCGCTTCGATATCCGGACGCGTCTGGTCAAGCACCAGAAAATCGAGACCCGCCCGCCGCGCGACGTCCACGCATGCGTTCACCTGCTCGCGCGTGTCGAGCTGCGCGAACTTGAGGGCGAACTCGCCTTCTCGTGGGCGGCTGCCGCTCGGAACCAAATAGGCATGCTCCTGCAAGCGGAAAGCAGGAGCATGGTCGTGATCCGCTTGCGAGGGACTCTGGTCCCGCCCACCCATCAATCCGATCGAAAGAAACTGATTGAGCTCGGTCAGGGAGCGCAAAAGCGCAATGCGCGCATCGAAATGAGCGCCGGAGCCGAAATCGATGAATTCCTGCGAATCGTCGATCCAGTGCGCCACGGACACGAACGTGGGGATGCCCAGATCACTGCTGATATCGAGCACCCAGAGACGCCGCCCCGTTGCAGCAAACTGGGTGCGCAGGTCGCGCACATACGCGTCATCAATCTGCTCCAGATCCACTCCCGGGCGCTGCACGCGATTGTACCACCAGATCGCGTAAGCATCGCGCTCGACGAGCTCCAGGAATCCCTGCACGATTGCCTCCTCCAGGGTATTGCCTGCGGCGCAGCCGTTCGAATCGGCATGAAAGCGATAGCCCGTCGCCTTTTCGCGATGGAAGAAATACAGCAATGCAGTCGGGAGATATCTGAAAGTTCGGTCACGCAGAGACCAGACCGGTGACCACTCGATTTGTGCCGCTGCATCGAAGCGAGCGGGGACCGCCTGTGCGTGATCGAAGGCGCCCACATTTGGCGGGTGGCCGTATTGCGCTTCGCTGAACAGGAGCACCTCATTGGGGTGAATTGCTTCGCCCGGTCGGAAATCCGCGAAACGCCGTCGGCCCCGGATCTCGTCCCCCTGGAAGACGCCCGAATAACGCTCGATCGCCTCCATAAGCGCACTGGCCTCGCCCTGCTCGGCCGTGCTGCCCTTGCCGAAGCTGCCTCCTCCCACGCCTGCCCTGAGCTCGTCGACGTTGCCCGGCCGCCACGAGAAATTATGCGTGGCGAAATAGTTGGTGTTCAAAGGCAGATCGGCTTTTATGCGTTCGAGACGCGAAACGACCCCGGTGAGCGGGCTGACATGTTTGCGGAAACGCTCGACAGTGGCGCGGGAGGAAATTGTGCGATAGCCGCCGCTCGTGGTGACCAGCTTCGCTCCGGTGCCGATCTCGATGGGAACGGCCGCACGACGAGGGTCTCGCAACTTTTTGCGTCCACACGCGGGACATTGGGGCCGCCAGGCTACGTAATGCCGCGCAACGGTCGAGCCCAAAAGATCCAGGCTGACGATGTGATCGCACAAATCTGTGCGAAATTTCGTGGCAATCGCCTTTGCGATTTCTGCGGCCGCAATGCCCGTCCCGGCATGTCCCATCGTGTTTCGGGCGAGGGGCGAAACAACCAGCGGGCGCGCCGCTGCGCGATCGAGCATCGCCTTGACCTCGCGGTTGCGTCGCATGCGCTCGGCAAGACACATCCAGCAGGCGCCCTCTCCTGGCCGCAACACGGGTCCCACGAGGGGAAAAATGCCCGAGGGCTGCACAAGCAGCCAGTGCGTTCGCTGCAGCAGATGCTCGCGGTTCAGCTCCGCCAGGCGCTCGTCGAGATAATCTCCCACGAGCGTGATTGTCAGTTCGGCGGAACGCTCGTTGACGCGAACGCCCAGAGCGCGAAGCGCGGTGCTCAGCTGCGCTGCTCCGCGCACATCGATCGATTGAATGCGCACACGGCAGTTCTGAAAACTTGTTTCAGCCGCGTGCGGCGACAGACCCATGCTTGCCCAATATGCGGCCGCGATCTCCGGCGCTCGCGTTTTCGGTACGACGAAGCGGCGATCGACCAGCCGCCGCACAGCTTCGTCGATCTTGTCCGCGGGAAACTCTCGGGCCAGATCGCGCGCGATCTCACGAAAGCTTTTCTTGGCCTTCGCAATGGCGCTCGCCAGCGCGCAATACAGCTCGCCGTGCAGAAAGAATTTTCGGTCCTCGGAATAGAGGCAAACCGTGTCGCCCGGCAGCACGTAGACGGTGAAATTCGGCGCGAAGCGCGGAACGTCCTTGCTGTCGTGCTGGAGCAAGCGCCTGCGCTGTTCGCCGCTCATGCGTTGAATGTACGCATATTTACGCGGATCGATGCATCAAGCCCGGCACACGCAGTCAAGCTTGCGCAGACTGGGTAAATCTGTCTGCGCTGCCGGGCATCCGCGTCGTTGTTGGTCGTATTAAGACGTAGATCGCCGGGACAAGCCCGGCCATGATCAAGTCCGCGCTTCTCGCACAAGAGAGTTACGTCTGCTCAACGTGCTGGAGCGTGCAATGCTAGCAGACGCGGCAGTAGCCCCACCACCAGCAGCAGCCGCATCCGCCACAGCCGCAACCTCCGCAGCCGCAGCCTCTGCAGCCTCTGCCGCAGCCCCTGCAGCCGCGGCAGCCGCCGCATCCATGATGGCAACCGCAACCCCGGGCGAGCTGGATCCTCGGCGTTCCCGCCTCCTCCTTGTCGAACACGTAAAATGTGCCGAGGTTGACGTCCGAGATCTCTTCCTCGTTCAGGGTGATCTCCTTGCCGGGCAGCGGGACTTTGTCCTGCGAAGGAATGTCCGCAACTGCCGCGTTTGCCGCGGAGGCACCACCCGCCAGCGACAAAGATACGCCAACCAATCCGAGAACGGGTACGGCTTCCTTCCGGCGCGTTCTCTTAGAAGCCTGCTTCCTCTTTGGCATGCGAGACCTCCATGCCCTGCTAACGAAGACCTGTGTTTGACCTGCCGATGTTCGTCGCCCGTGCGGATATTGGTACGCTTTGCAGCGATGGCTTGCAACAATTATGCGAAGGTACTGACATTGTCATTTGTGTCGGTTCCTGAACACCCGTTCATGAATGACAAGGTCCGGTGCATGCGAGCGACAGCATTCGGACCGACACACAACTCTCATGTGCTGCATGCAGTTCCGAAGAACGCAACGCACCCCTTAGGTTTAGGCACGGCGCGACGCCAGCACGTCGGGATTGACGACATTGATCGGCGTGCCGGCCGCAAAAGCGACGATCTGGTCGAAAACATCCGTGAACTGGATTTCGTATTCCTCACGGGTGACATAACCAATGTGCGGAGTCGCAACGACCTGCGGGAATTGCAGCAGCGGCAATCCGGGATCGCGCATCGGCTCATTCTCGAACACGTCCACCGCTGCATAGCCGGGCCGGCCAGCGCGGAGCGCGGCAACGAGCGCACCGGGCTCGATCAGTCCCGCGCGACTGGTGTTGATCAAAATGGCATCCTTTCGCATGCGCTCGAGATCCTCGGCCGTGACGATCGAGCGCGTGGCCGGCACAAGCCGCACGTGCAGGGAGATCACATCGCAGCTTTCGAAGAATTCTGCCTTGCTTCGCGGCGTCGCGCAGCCGTCCGAGCGCGCGCGTTGCAAAGATTCGTCGCGCCCCCACGCCATCACATGCATGCCGAACGCCTTCCCGTAACCCGCGACGGTCGCACCGATGCGGCCGTAGCCGAAAACGCCTAGCGTCTTGCCGCGCAAAGTCCGGCCGACGCCGGTTTGCCAGTTTCCCGCTTTCAGCGACTGCATCTGTTGCGGGATCTGGCGCGCTGAGGCGAGAATGAGCGCCCAGGTGAGCTCGGCAGTCGAGTAGGATGGCGTCCCCACATGCAGGTCCGATGAAACGACGATACCGAGCCGCGTGCAGGCCTCGATGTCGATATGCGGATAGACGCTGCGCTGGCTGATGAGCCTGAGCCGGGGTAGGCGCTCGAGCAGGCCACCTCCGATTTTCGTGCGCTCACGGATGAGCACCACGCATTCAGCATCCTTCAGGCGCGCCGCGAGCGCATCCGTGTCCTGCACGTGGTCGTTCCAGACCGTGACCTCATGCCCTTTGAGCTTCTGGAACGAGGCAAGTGTGCGCAGCGTGTCGAAATAATCGTCCAGGATGGAAATCTTCATGCGGCACTCCGAAATATGCGTCGTCGCTCTCGCTCAAGTCCGATGATAAGACCGTTCATTGGAGTCACGGAATCCCTGAGCCTTCAATGCTGGCCCTTTATTCCTATCCGGAGCTGTTCGGCGTTGCTGACAACAACCCTTATGGGTTGAAGGTCTTCGCTTTCCTGCGGCTCACCGGCGTGGGCTTCCGGCACGAGCATATTTTCGATCCGTCTGCCGCGCCGCGCGGGCAGCTCCCCTACATCGTGGACGATGCAGAGACGATTGGCGACAGCGACACGATCATAGCTCACCTCATCCGCAAGTACCGGCTGGGGATAGAAGATGGGTTGAATATCGGGCAACGCGACAAGACCCATCTCACCATGCGCATGCTCGACAACCTCTACTGGGTCATGTCGTATTCACGCTGGAAGGACGATCGGTTCTGGCCGCTGTTCCGCGATGCGTTGCTGCTGCAGCATCCGAGCCTCACCGCGGCAGGACTGAGCAAGGCGAGGGAATTTAATTTCCGGCGCTATCACTTCCAGGGCATCGGCCGCTACGCGCCTGACGCAGTCTATGCGCGCGGACTCGCGGATCTACAAGTGCTGGCGCATCTTGTTCCGGCGAACGGATATGTGCATGGGCCGAAGCCGACCAGCATCGACGCGAGCATCTACGGATTTCTTGCCAACATCTACTTTTACGAGATCGATACACCGCTGAAGCAATTCTTATTAGACTAGCTCACACCAACCTTGTGCGGCACTGTCGCACAATCCACAACGCGGTGAGTTGAGGAGAGGCTGTGGCAGACGCGCGCAAGTTCCGGATGTAACCCAAATGACAGCCTACTGGATCGGCGAGCACGCGATCACGGACCCTGCGACTTTCGACGAGTACTTGCGTCAGGTCATCCCAATGATCGAGCGCTTTGGCGGGCGCTATCTGACGCGCGGGGGAGCGCATCAAGTGTTGGACGGGGATTGGCATCCGAATCGGGTGGTCATTGTCGAGTTTCCCGACATGGCGGTCATACGCGCATTCTACACTTCACCGGAATATCAGCCTCTCATTGCGCTTCGCCGAAGCGCCGCACGCGATGTGATTATTGCAGTCGACGGAAAGTGATGGCCGTCCCGAAAAACAACAATGACCGGGGTGCCGACGGCGCGTTTGACGGCTCGCGCGAGCGGCACCTGCCGGCTCGGCCCCACCGGAATGCGCTGGGTCGGACTCAGCACGCTGACGGCCGAGTATGGGCACATCGGGGCAATGACGACCCCGGTTTTGGCAGCTCAAGGCAGCCGACCCGCAGCTTGGTGAACAGGGCGGCCATAATTGCGTGAACCTTTGAGGAGGGAGCAGCGACTAACCCCCGGAGTGCTCGGGGGAGTTTCCATGAACAATGCCAGCTTACTGAATGCTGATCGCACCACCCACGTTAAAATCGTGGCGGTGGCGCTCGCTTTGGCGACCCTGGTCTCCGGGATGGCGGTGGCTGCGCGCCTGAACGTGGCGGATTTCCAGATTGGGTCTGCCAAGGCAGCCCCGGCGTTCATGGCCGGATTGACGGAAAGCCAGCCCGCCCGCTGAGGCGCCTTGCCGGCGCCCGCCCTCAAAATGCCCGCCTGGCCGTATTTCGGTACTGCGCAACCGCAGACCGTCTGGCTGGGCAAACATGAAATTACTGCTGCTTATCAGCGCGCTCCTGTTGTTTCTCATGGCCGAAGGGGGACAGCCCCGTGCAGCCGCGCCCGATCCGCATTGTCCCGGGAAGGACAAGCCAGCGGTCATGTGCCGGCTGGTGAACGAGTACCGTGCGAAGTATGGCCTCAAACCCGTACAGTTCGATGCAGCGGTCAGCCGGGAAGCGCAATATTGGTCAGACCAACTGAACCTGCAGCACGCATGCTGGTTTCTCTATCACGACCATAATTATCACGTCCGCATGCGAGCCCGATTTCCGGGCCGCAGATTCCGCGAAAACGCAGCTTGCAGCGGCTCAACCGGCGGTGGCGCCGACTTTATTTTGCAGAAATGGATCGATTCTTCCGGCCACCGGGAAAATATGCTCACGCCCGATTGGAGGACGATTGGGGTGGGCGTGACTGACAACATATGGGTGATTGATTTTACGAACTGAGCGCAGGCCGGCTGTAGCCGTTATGAGGCATAGTCGGGCTGCTCGCGATCGAGAATTCGCTTCAGCGCGCCCAAGTGCCGCTCGGCCGGCGTGGGTCCCTCGTAGAACCATGCCCCTCCGATCTCCTTCTTGGTCTTCTCCACAATGGTCTGCGGCAGCTGCTTGAGCCGTTGACCAGTCCACATCGCGTAGATCTGCACCTGCGCGGCACGTTCGAGGTAGTAGAGCCGGTCATACGCATCGGCCACCGATGGGCCGACCGTGGTCACGCCGTGGTTGGCCATGAACAGCACGGTCTTGTTGCCGATCACCCTGGCGAGGCGCTCGCCTTCCTCCGGCTCGAACGCGGGGCCGGTGTACTCGTCGTCGTATGCAATCATGTCCACGAGACCGACTTCCGTCTGGCCGATTTCCTTGATGCGCGGATCCTCGAGGCGAGTGAGCGCGCTCGCGTAGGGCATATGCGTGTGAAACACAGCCTTGGCCTGCGGTAGTGCCTTGTGAATGGGCGCGTGAATGCAATAGCAGGAGCGCTCGACCTCTCCGGCACCACGCTTTGTTTTGCCGTCGTCGATCCCGACTTCCATGAACGAGGACGCCTTCACCTCCGACCAATGCATGCCGAAGGGGATTTGGTAGTAGCGGTCCGGTTTGCCGGGAACGACATGCGTAAGGTGGTTGAAGATTCCCTCGTGAAAGCCATGCATGACCGCAAGGCGATGCGCCGCTGCGAGATCGACCCGCGCATCCCATTCGGCGGCGCTGCATTCGTCCCGCGTTGTGCGTGAGACCTGGAACTGCATGGCTGGTCTCCTGATGTGCCGTCAATCGCCGGCACGAGCTAAACCGGACTGTCTAGCATACCGGATCGCCCATGCTCCGTCAGTGTGGAAGATCCATAAAATTTCATTCATTCATTGCAGCTATCGCATTATGCAAGAAAATCGAATGCCGCAAGCGCGTGCACTTTGGTAACGGATAGCAGCTCATCAATAAGCACGTGCTCGTCTGGTCCGCCCAGGTTGAACGGCGTAGGACCGAATATGACCGAGGGGATTCCGAAAGCCCGATAGTGCCGGGCATCGGAAGCACCCACGCGCATGTTCACCACTGGCGCGGCGCCCAGAACCTCTTCGGCCGCTCGGGCCACGACGCGCACGATCTCCTCTGAAGGATCGGTGTAGTTGGGCTCATAGCACTGCAGCACTTTGACTGCGATCCCGGGCATCGCTCCCAGTTCGCGTCGGATGAAGTCCTTTATCTCGGCCGTGGCCAGGCCCACCGGCAGTCGGATATCGATCCTCGCGACAGCGTTTGCCGGGACCAGATTGGGCGAGATGCCCCCTTCCATGCTCCCGATATTAACCGTCACACGTTTCAAGACATCGTTCTCACCGGCTCCGGAAAGCGGCTCGGATACGGGCTTGGCCTTATCTATGGCGGCTAGCACCGCAGCGGGCGCGTCGGGCGACAGCCGCTCTGCAGCCCGAATGCGTGCAAGCGCATCGCGCAGGCGATCGATCGCGTTCACGCCTTTGTGCACGTGCGCGCCGTGCGCCGGTGTTCCGCTCGCCTCGATCTGCAGCCAGAAGAGCCCCTTTTCGCCGAAACGAATGACCTTGGGCGAGCCGACATCGGCTGAGATCATTGCGTCGCCTCGCGCTTCCGGAAAATTGTCGAGCAAATTGCGCGTCCCGAGCACCCCCATTGTTTCTTCGTCGCCCGCAAGCGTAACGACAACTTCACCGCGCCATTTGCTCGGCTGTTTCGCCAGCGCTTGCACGGCGAGCAGGGAGGCTGCGATGCCTCCTTTCATGTCCGAGACACCTCGGCCGTACAGCCTGCCTTCCTTCGCGACTCCGCCGAGCGGCGGGACCGTCCAGCCCGCGTCCTCGTCTATAGGAAACGTGTCGAGATGCCCGTTGAACACGAGCCGCCGTCCGGGGACTTTCGCCGAAAGCCGGCCGATCAAATTGACGATGCCCGGAGCCGGGGTCAGGCGGATCACTTCCATGTCCGGAATATTTCGCAGCAAGGTCTCTGCGGTATCGGCTGCGCGCGTCACGTCGCCGGGCGGATTGGGCGAGGCAGCCGCCACCAAACCTTGGGTCATGGCGAGCAGCTGACCAGTCGAACCAGCCAGCTCGGCCGCAATCGACGCTCTCGCGGCGGACGAATCCAACTCAGCGGTTGGCAAGGCGGCGCTCCCAAAAACGGATCGACATCGCGAGCGGCCAGCAGATGGCGAAGTAGACAATCGCAATAAAGGTGAAGATTTCCAGCGGACGGAAGGCAGTGGCCGAGAGCTCCATGCCGCGGCGCGTGATCTCGCTCACCGAAATAACGGAAGCGAGCGAGGAATATTTGATGAGCTGCACGAAGTTCGCGGCGAGCGGTGGCAGTGTGAGCCGCACTGCCTGCGGAAGCACGATGCGCCGAAACGACTGGAAAGGACTAAGCCCAAGTACCTGTGCGGCTTCGCGGTGCCCGATCGGAACGGCCTGGATGCCGGCGCGGTACGCCTCGGCGATGAAAGCCGATGAGTAGATCGTCAAACCGACAATTGCCGCCGCAAGCGCCTCGATCTGAAAGTTGAACATGATCGGGAGCACGTAATAGACCCAGAGAAGCTGCACCAGGATGGGTGTGTTTCGTATGATCTCGCCGATGCCGAGCCCGAGAAATCGGAGTGCCCGGTACTTCGACATGTCCATCCCGGCGATCAGCAGACCGCCAACCATCGAAAGCAGAAGCGTCACTGCGGAAATGATCAGCGTCAGCTCGAGCCCGGACATCAGAAATGCCAGGTTGCCCGGAATTACGTCCCATCGGAACTGATAACGCACAGCGTTCGGCGGTCAGGGAGCGAGACTGCCCTCGAGCTGGTG
>DATCJI010000516.1:0-21537 GCA_036562835.1 Xanthobacteraceae bacterium
CAGCACCAAATTCATCGTCGCAAGCCGTCATACGCGGAAGAAATAAACGGAGAGCCGCAATGGCACGTTCCATTTGGAAAGGTCCGTTCGTGGACGGATTTTTGCTCAAGAAGGCCGAGGCGGCGCGGGCCTCCGGGCGGCATGAGATGATTCGTATCTGGAGCCGCCGCTCGACCATTCTGCCGCAGTTCGTCGGGCTGACGTTTGGCGTCTACAATGGCCAGAAGCACATTCCGGTGCTCGTCACCGAAGAAATGGTCGGCCACAAATTCGGCGAGTTCTCGCCGACGCGCGTCTTCTATGGCCATGCATCCGATCGCAAGGCCAAGCGCACCGCAGCCCCCGGCGCTGCCACCGCTCCCGGTGCGGCTCCGGCGGCCGCTCCTCCCGCCGGCGCGACGCCGAGCACATAAAGGACAGGACATGGGCAAGAAGTCGCGCGGGCGGACACTTTCCGACAACGAGGCGAAGGCGGTGGCGCGCATGTTGCGGGTCAGTCCGCAAAAGCTCAACCTGCTGGCGCAACTCATCCGCGGCAAAAAAGTCGCTGCCGCGCTTGCGGACCTCGAGTTCTCGCGCAAGCGCATGGCCCGCGATGTGCGCAAGTGCCTGGAATCGGCAATTGCCAATGCCGAGAACAATCACGAGCTTGATGTGGACGATCTCATCGTGGCTGAAGCGCATGTCGGCAAGGCGCTCGTGCTTAAGCGTTTTCAACCGCGCGGCCGCGGCCGCATGGGTAAAATCCTGAAGCCTTTTGCAAACCTCACGATCGTGGTGCGCGAGGTCGAGGCACGGGTTTCGTAAACCGCTTTCCGGAAGGAGACAGAAACTTGGGTCAAAAAGTTAATCCGGTCGGGTTGCGGCTCGGCGTGAATCGCACCTGGGACTCGCGCTGGTATTCGGGCAAGAACGAGTACGGTCAGCTTCTGCACGAGGATCTGAAAATTCGTGACGAGCTGATGAAGGATCTCAAGCAGGCGGCAGTCTCAAAAATCGTGATCGAGCGGCCGCACAAGAAATGTCGCGTAACGGTGCAGTCGGCGCGCCCGGGTGTCGTGATCGGAAAGAAGGGCGCGGACATCGAGAAGCTCCGGCGCAAGGTGACGAAGCTCACGAAATCCGACGTCGTCATCAATATCGTGGAAATCAGGAAGCCCGAGCTCGATGCGCAGCTGGTCGCCGAATCCATCGCGCAACAGCTGGAACGTCGGGTAGCGTTCCGGCGGGCCATGAAGCGCGCTGTGCAATCGGCAATGCGGCTCGGCGCAGGCGGCATCCGCATTAATTGCTCGGGCCGGCTCGGAGGCGCCGAAATCGCACGCATGGAGTGGTATCGCGAGGGCCGCGTCCCGCTGCATACGCTGCGTGCGGACGTGGATTACGGCTTTGCCACCGCGTTCACCACCTATGGCACGTGCGGCGTCAAGGTGTGGATCTTCAAGGGCGAGATCATGGAGCACGATCCCATGGCGCAGGACAAGAAGCTGCAGGAAGGCGAGGGCGGCCGCCACCGCCGGGACGCTCCTTGAGCGCCGGCTGAGAGACACGGAGAAGGCAATCATCCATGCTGCAACCCATGCGAACCAAATTTCGCAAGGCGCACAAGGGACGCATCAAGGGAATTGCGACCTCGGGTGTGGAGCTTGCATTCGGCCATTACGGGCTCAAGGCGCTCGAGCCTGAGCGCGTAACCGCGCGCCAGATCGAGGCAGCCCGCCGCGCGCTCACCCGCCACATGAAACGTGCGGGCCGCGTCTGGATCCGCATTTTTCCGGATGTTCCGGTTTCCAAGAAGCCGCTCGAAGTGCGCATGGGCTCCGGTAAAGGTGCGCCCGAGTTCTGGGTGGCGCGCGTCAAGCCGGGTCGGGTTCTGTTCGAAGTAGATGGAGTGAGCGAGGCGCTCGCGCGCGAAGCGCTCGCCCTCGCGGCCGCCAAGCTGCCCATCAAGACCCGCTTCATCGAGCGAATTGCGGAATAGGGGAGCGCGATGAAGCCGGACGATCTGCGTGCAATGACTGTCGATCAGCTCGACGATGAGTTCCTCAAGCTAAAAAAAGAGAGGTTCAATTTGCGCTTTCAGCGAGCGACGGGACAGCTGGAGAACACGGCGCGCGTGCGGCAGGTGCGCCGCGACATCGCATGCATCAAGACCGTTGCTGCGCAAAAGCGGGCTGGTGCGGCAAAAAGCAAGGCGGAGTGATCGATATGCCCAAGCGCATGCTGCAGGGCGTAGTGGTGAGCGACAAGCAGGATAAAACGCGCGTCGTGCGCGTGGAGCGCCGGTTCACGCATCCGGTAATGAAGAAGACCGTGCGGCGCACCAAGAAGTACTATGCGCATGACGAAAAGAATGAGCATCACGTCGGTGACGTTGTCTGGATCGAGGAGCGGCGGCCACTGTCGCGTCTCAAACGCTGGGAAGTGGTGCGCGGCGAGAAAAGCAAGGCGCTGTGATCGCGCCTGATGCGCAGGATAAAGGTGCTCCGATGATCCAGATGCAGACCAACCTCGACGTGGCGGACAATTCCGGCGCCCGCCGCGTCATGTGCATCAAGGTGCTGGGCGGCTCGAAACGTAAATATGCCACCATAGGGGACGTGATCGTCGTTTCGGTAAAGGAAGCTATTCCGCGCGGGCGTGTGAAAAAGGGCGACGTGATGAAGGCGGTGGTGGTGCGCATCTCGAAGGACATCAAGCGGCCGGATGGGTCGATCATCCGCTTCGACCGCAATGCGGCGGTATTGATCAATCCGCAGATGGAGCCGGTGGGCACGCGCATCTTCGGTCCCGTGCCGCGCGAGTTGCGTGCGCGCAATCACATGAAGATCATCTCGCTTGCCCCGGAAGTGCTGTAATGGCTGCAAAAATTCGTAAAGGCGACAAAGTGGTCGTGCTGACCGGACGCGACAAGGGTCGTGTCGGTGAGGTCATCGAGGTGCGGCCAATCGCGGGGCGAGCGCTGGTGCGCGGCGTCAACATGGTCAAGCGTCACCAGAAGCAAACACCTCAGCAGGAGGGCGGCATCGTCTCCAAGGAAGCGACGGTGCATTTGTCCAATCTCGCCGTGGCCGATCCCAAGGATGGCAAGCCGACGCGTGTCGGATTCAAGTTCGTGGGCGCGGGCGACAGCCGCCGCAAGGTGCGGTTTGCCAAACGCTCGGGAGTGGAAATCGATGGCTGACGAGGACAAGAAAAAAAGCAAGGCCGCGAAGCAGGAAAAGGCGGGCAAATCGCCACAAGAGGCCAAGGGCAAAGAGGCGAGCGCAAAGCCGCACAAGCCTGCAAAGCCCGCCAAGGGGGAGAAGGCGGACACAGCGCCGAAGGCCGCATCGCAGACGGGGGGCAAGCCCGCCGAAGAGCAAGTCGCAAACAGAGAGCCGGCGGCGGAGCGCGTACCGCCGCGACTGAAGGTCTATTTCGAGGACGTGGTGCGGAAGAAGCTGTCTGACGAGTTCGGCTACAAGAACAGGCTGCAGGTCCCGGTGATCGAAAAGATCGTGATCAATATGGGAATTGGCGAGGGCGTGAACGACCGGAAGAAGGTGGAATCCGCAGCCAACGACCTTGGGCTTATAGCCGGTCAGAAGGCCGTGATCACGAAAGCCAGGAAGTCCATCGCCACTTTCAAGGTGCGCGATGGTCAGCCGATCGGCTGCAAGGTCACGTTGCGCAAGAGCCGCATGTACGAGTTCATGGATCGTCTGGTGAATATCGCATTGCCCCGCGTGCGGGATTTCCGCGGCCTTTCGGCAAAGAGCTTCGACGGCCGCGGCAACTACACGCTCGGCATCAAGGAGCACATTGTTTTTCCCGAGATCGACTACGACAAGGCGGCGGAAATCTGGGGCATGGACATCACCGTATGTACGAGCGCCAAAACCGACGGGGAGGCGCATTCGTTGCTGAAAGCATTCAACTTCCCGTTCCGGCAGTGAGCAAAGCCGGGACGCGGAAAGCCAGGAGCATTTGATGGCGAAGAAGAGCTCGATCGAGAAGAATAAAAGGCGACAGAGGCTGAGCAAGAAATATTCCGGCCGGCGCTCGCGGCTGAGAGCTGTTGCGCGTGACAAGACAAAACCGATGGAGGAGCGTTTTGCCGCAACACTCAAGCTTGCGGAGTTGCCGCGCAATTCCTCGCGGGGCCGCGTGCGCAATCGGTGCGAAATGACCGGGCGCCCGCGCGGCTATTATCGCAAACTCAAGCTGTCGCGCATCGCCTTGCGCGAGCTGGGCTCGCGCGGTCTCGTTCCTGGTCTTGTAAAGTCGAGCTGGTAAGGAGGGATTGCAGCATGGCAGTGAACGATCCGCTCGGCGACATGATCGCGCGCATCCATAATGCGCAGATGCGTAACAAATCCAAGGTGTCGATACCGGCATCGCGCCTGCGCCTGAGCGTGCTGGATGTGCTCAAGAGCGAAGGCTTCATCCGCGATTATGCCTCGGTCGAGCACGCAAGTGGCCGCAAGGAGCTGGAGGTCGAGCTGAAGTATTTCGACGGCGAGCCGGTGATCCGCGAAATCTCGCGTGTGTCAAAGCCGGGTCGGCGGGTCTATGCGTCCGTTAAAACGCTGCCCCGCATAAACAACGGGCTCGGTGTGGCCATTCTTTCAACCCCGAAAGGCGTCATGGCCGATCACGACGCCCGCGACAAGAATGTGGGCGGAGAGATCCTCTGCACGGTGTTCTAAGAGCTGGCGCAAGCGAGTAGCAAAACAGGATCGATCCATGTCTCGTGTCGGAAAGAAACCGGTTGCGATCCCCTCGGGCGTGACTGCCAGCATCGAAGGCCAGACGGTGAAGGTGAAGGGCCCAAAGGGCTCGCTCGTCCTGCCGCTGGATGCTGACGTGGCGGCAAAGCTCGAGGGCAACGAGATACGCGTCGACCCCCGCAACGAGACCAAACGCGCACGGGCGATGTGGGGAACCTATCGTTCGCTGCTTGCGAACGTAATGACCGGCGTAACGAAAGGGTTCGAGCGCAGGCTTGAGATCAGCGGCGTCGGCTACCGCGCAGCCGTGCAAGGAAAGAACCTGCAGGTCCAACTCGGCTACAGTCACGACATCCTTTATCCAATACCGGAGGGCGTTACCATTGCCACTCCGCGTCCGACCGAAGTCGTGGTCAGCGGGATCGACGGACAGAAAGTAGGGCATGTAGCGGCCCAGATCCGCTCGTTTCGCAAACCTGAGCCGTATAAGGGCAAGGGCGTGAAATACGCAGGCGAATACATCTTCCGCAAGGAAGGCAAGAAGAAGTAGGGAGCGCGGGATGGCGACCGTTGCCAATCGAACCAAACGCCGTACCGAGAAGGTGCGTTTGCACGTGCGGCGTACCGCGGGCGGGCGGCCGCGCCTTTCCGTGTTTCGCTCGTCCAAGCACATCTACGCGCAGCTGATCGACGATGCTAAGGGACAAACCCTGACGTCCGCCTCGTCCTTGGACAAGGAGATACGGGGGACGCTCAAGAGCGGAGCCAATATCGAAGCAGCGCGCGCAGTGGGAAAGCGCGTGGCGCAGCGTGCTGCAGAAAAAGGCATCAAGGACGTCGTGTTCGACCGCGGTGGGTACCTCTATCACGGCCGTGTGAAGGCGCTCGCCGATGCGGCACGCGAAGCAGGTCTTAATTTCTGAGCTGAGCAAGCGCGGAGGAATTGAAAAAGATGGCACGTGAGCCCCGCGAGCGCCGGGATCGAGAAGAGCGCGACAGTGAATTCACCGACAAGCTGGTGCACATCAACCGCGTCGCCAAGGTGGTGAAGGGCGGCCGGCGGTTCGGCTTTGCCGCACTTGTCGTCGTCGGGGACGAGAAGGGGCGAGTCGGGTTCGGCCATGGCAAGGCGCGGGAAGTGCCCGAGGCGATCCGTAAAGCCACGGAAGCTGCCAAACGGACGCTGATCCGCGTTCCGCTCCGTGAAGGGCGCACGCTGCACCACGACGTAGCGGGCCGGCATGGCGCCGGCCGGGTTTTCCTGCGGGCTGCTCCTCCGGGGACCGGAATCATTGCGGGGGGCCCTATGCGGGCCGTGTTCGAAACGCTTGGCATGCAGGACGTGGTGGCCAAATCGCTCGGCTCGTCGAATCCGTACAACATGGTGCGCGCCACGTTCGACGCGCTGAAGCGCCAGGATTCTCCCCGTTCCGTGGCGTCGCGGCGCAACATCAAGGTAGCCACATTGCAGGGGCGCCGGCGCGAAGCCGGAGAAAGCGAGCAGGTTGCTGAGTAATCCGCACGAGTTCATGCTCGCACACGCAAGTGCGGCGCAATGGAGATTTACTGATGAATGCCGCAAAACGAGGTTCGCAATCCGTAAAGACGATTACGATCCAGCAGGTCGGCAGCCCCATTCGACGCCATCACAGCCAGCGCGCGACGCTGGTTGGATTGAAGCTCAATCGCATCGGGCGGGTCGCGCAATTGCCTGACACGCCGGCGACGCGCGGCATGCTTGCCAAGGTTAGTCATCTCGTGCGGGTGATCGAGGCGAAATAAGCCCGCACGTGTGGCCGGTTGATGAGGAATGGGAACTAACGGATGAAACTGCATGAACTGGCGGATCGGGCGGGTGCGCGCAAGAAGCACACGCGCATTGGCCGCGGGATTGGATCCGGTTGCGGAAAAACCGGCGGGCGTGGCGGCAAGGGACAAACTGCGCGCGCTGGCGCCCGCATCAAGGGGTTTGAAGGCGGGCAGATGCCATTGCATCGGCGGCTGCCCAAACGAGGGTTCAAGAACACGGCGTTTGCGCGGAAGCTCAATGAAGTCAATCTCGGCAAGATCCAGTCGGCAATCGATACCGGAAAACTCGATCCCTCCGCACCGATCGACGTGGAAGCGCTGGTGAAAGCGGGCGTGATCCGCCGCGCAAAAGGCGGCGTGCGGCTCCTGGGCGCAGGCGAGATCAAGACCAAGGTCGCGCTGTCCGTCTGGGGCGCATCCAAGTCTGCGGTGGGCGCGGTTGAGAAAGCGGGTGGCTCGGTTGCGCTGCTGGCACCTGCCGCGGCCGATGCTCAGCCGGGGTGACCTAACAGAGGTTGAGCTCCGATGGTCTCAGCAGCAGAACAACTTGCCGCAAACCTGAATTTTTCCGCCCTCGCCAAGGCCGAGGAGCTGAAGAAGCGCATTTGGTTCACGCTCGGCGCGTTGCTGGTCTTCCGCTTCGGCACATACATTCCTCTGCCTGGTATCGATCCGTCTGCCTGGGATCAGATCTTTCGTTCCCAGGCGGGCGGCATTCTCGGCATGTTCAACATGTTTTCCGGCGGTGGCATTCACCGCATGGCGATATTTGCGCTGAACATCATGCCGTATATCTCCGCCTCGATCATCATCCAGCTGATGACGACTGTCTCGCCCACGCTCGAGCACCTGAAAAAGGAAGGAGAGCAGGGCCGCAAGGTGATGAACCAGTACACGCGCTACCTCACGGTCGCCCTGGCCGCCTTTCAATCCTATGGCATCTCGGTCGGGCTGGAAGGCGCGGGCAATGTAGTGAGCGATCCCGGGTGGTTTTTCCGGATCGAGACCGTGGTCACGCTTACCGGCGGCACGCTGTTTCTGATGTGGCTGGGCGAGCAAGTCACTTCGCGCGGCATCGGCAACGGAATCTCGCTCATCATCCTCTCGGGCATCGTCGCGGAATTGCCGTCCGCAATCGCCGGAACCCTCGAGCTGGGCCGGCAGGGCGCGTTGTCGACCGGGCTCATCCTTGTGGTGCTCCTGATGGCCGTCGCGGTCATCGCCTTCATCGTGTTCATGGAACGCGCACAGCGCCGGCTTTTGATTCAATATCCGAAGCGCCAGGTTGGTAATCGCATGTTCGAAGGCCAGTCTTCACACCTGCCGCTCAAGCTCAATACTTCGGGCGTTATTCCGCCGATCTTTGCCTCCTCGCTGCTACTGCTGCCGACTACGGTCGCCAATTTCAATGCCGGCCAGGGGCCGGACTGGTTCATCGCAGTCACCACCCAGCTGGGACATGGACGTCCGTTGTTTCTGCTCCTTTATGTCGGGCTCATAATCTTCTTCGCATTCTTCTATACGGCCATCGTTTTCAATCCGACCGAGACGGCGGATAATCTGAAAAAACATGGCGGCTTTATTCCTGGTATCCGGCCCGGAGAACGCACAGCAGAATACATCGATTACGTGCTCACGCGCATCACGGTGATCGGAGCTGCCTATCTGGCGCTGGTGTGCCTTCTGCCGGAGATTCTGATCTCCTATGCGAGCGTGCCATTCTATTTTGGCGGCACCTCGCTGCTGATCGTCGTCAGCGTCACCATGGATACAGTCGCGCAAATTCAGGGTTATCTGCTCGCTCATCAATATGAAGGTTTGATCAAGCGCTCCAAGCTGAGGGGGCGGCGTAGATGAGGTTGATTTTGCTCGGCCCCCCGGGCGCGGGCAAAGGCACTCAGGCCCAACTTCTGGCGGCAAGGCATTCGCTTGTGCAGCTGTCGACAGGAGAGATGCTGCGCGCCGCCGGCCGCGCCGGCACCCTGGTCGGTTTGCGCGCAATAGAAACCATGGCACGCGGAGAGCTTTGCCCGGATGATCTGGTGGTACAGATTGTCTCGGAGCGGATCGATCAATCGGATGCGCACAATGGATTCATTCTTGATGGGTTCCCGCGTACTGTTCCACAGGCGCAGGCGCTCGACCGCATGCTCGCCGAGAAAGGCCTAGAGCTCGATGCTGTCATCGAGCTCAAAGTCGATGAGGCTATTCTGCTCGACCGCATCAACGCCCGCATCGCGGAAATGACCGGTCGAGGTGAGGCATTACGTGCCGATGACGACCCCGAGGTGCTGCGCAAGCGGCTCATTGCCTATCGGGCCCAGACTGCTCCGGTCACGGCCTATTACGCCTCCCGCGGTACACTAGTCACGGTAGACGGAATGGCTCCTGTCGCCGAGGTCGAAACCGCGATCGAGGGCGCCTTGCACGAGACCCTTGCTCATCGGCAGGCGAAAGGGGCGGAAACGGGCGGCAAAGCAGTGCACCTGGGCAAGCGGGTGGCAGGGGCTCAGACGAGTTCCGGTAAGGGCCTTCCGCCGAAAAAGTAGGCATCAGCAAAGGTTGACGAAACGACGGGGAATCCCCTAATAAGCGCCATCCAAAGTCGCAGGATTCGAAACGATACCGGGCCTCGAGAATCGGGGAGGGTGTCGCGTTATCGTTTGGCGACGGCTCAATAAGCACCCGGCTTGCCCAACAAGCCGGCAGAGGAGAGAACCAGCGTGGCCCGCATAGCCGGCGTGAACATTCCGACCAACAAGCGGGTCGTGATCGCCCTACAATACATTTATGGCATCGGAGCGAAAAAAGCCAATGAAATCATGGCTAAGGCGAACATTGCGGACGAACGCAGGGTGTCCCAGCTCACCGACCAGGAAGTGTTGCACATTCGCGAGATCATTGACCGCGACTACATGGTCGAGGGGGATCTTCGGCGCGACGTGCAGATGAACATCAAGCGGCTCATGGATCTCGGGTGCTATCGCGGGCTGCGGCATCGCCGAGGTTTGCCGGTGCGGGGCCAGCGGACCCACACGAATGCTCGTACCCGCAAAGGGCCCGCCAAGCCGATTGCGGGCAAGAAGAAGTAGGCCAGCACCGAAGTTCCAGCAGGTGCTAAGTTTCCGGCGTGACATCAAGAGGGCGCGGTAAGCGAGACTGTGGTGTCAGTGCTGCGATCTGAGAAGGACTGAGGATGGGCAAAGAACCCGCCCGCGTTCGGCGACGCGAACGCAAGAACATCGCTTCCGGGGTCGCCCACGTGAACGCGACGTTCAACAATACGATGATCACCATTACGGACGCGCAAGGCAACACAATTGCCTGGTCGTCCGCGGGCACAATGGGCTTCAAGGGGTCGCGCAAATCGACCCCCTATGCCGCCCAGGTCGCCGCGGAGGACGCGGCGAAAAAGGCCCAGGAGCACGGCATGCGGACCCTCGAGGTCGAGATTGCCGGGCCCGGCTCCGGTCGCGAATCGGCGCTGCGCTCGCTCCAGTCCGCGGGTTTCACCATCACTTCCATCCGCGACGTCACGCCGATCCCCCATAACGGCTGTCGTCCACGCAAGAGGCGAAGAGTATGACCGACGATGTTCTGATCCGGCGGGCCCATCCGGAGTCCGCGATTGCTGATACTTCCCACGGGGCGGAGTGGGGCGCGCGATCCGCGCCGCGCAATTTGACGGGTGCCAATGTGACCATTCAGAAGAACTGGCAGGAACTGATTCGACCGAACAAGCTGCAGGTAAATCCTGGCGGCGACCCCAAGCGCGAGGCGATTGTCATCGCCGAGCCGCTCGAGCGTGGATTCGGGGTGACGCTGGGCAATGCGTTGCGGCGCATTCTCTTGTCTTCATTGCAAGGGGCTGCCGTGCAGTCTGTCCATATCGATGGCGTCCTGCATGAGTTCTCCTCCATTCCCGGCGTGCGTGAGGATGTCACCGATATCGTGCTGAACATCAAAGACATCGCTATCAGGATGCAGGGCGATGGTCCCAAGCGCATGGTGGTCAAGAAGCAGGGCCCCGGCGCGGTGACTGCAGGCGATATTCAGACCGTCGGCGATATTGTCATCCTCAACCCCGAGCTCGCCTTGTGCACGCTCGACGACGGCGCCGAGATTCGCATGGAGTTCACGGTCAATACCGGCAAAGGGTATGTGCCGACGGACCGCAATCGGCCGGAAGATGCGCCGATCGGGCTCATCCCCGTGGACTCGCTCTATTCTCCGGTCCGCAAGGTGTCCTATCGCGTCGAGAACACGCGCGAGGGCCAGATCCTCGACTATGACAAGCTCACGATGCACATCGAAACGAACGGAGCTGTCACCCCTGACGATGCGGTCGCGTATGCCGCGCGCATCCTTCAGGATCAGCTCAATGTCTTCGTCAATTTCGAGGAGCTTCCCAAGGAAGTAGTGCCGGAAGCGATCGCGGAAATTCCGTTCAACCCGGCGTTCCTCAAGAAAGTCGACGAGCTCGAGCTCTCCGTACGCTCGGCCAACTGTCTCAAGAACGACAATATCGTCTATATCGGCGATCTCGTGCAGAAGACCGAAGCCGAGATGTTGCGTACGCCGAACTTCGGGCGCAAGTCGCTCAACGAGATCAAGGAGGTGCTGGCGCAGATGGGTCTGCACCTTGGCATGGAAGTGCCGGGCTGGCCGCCGGACAATATCGACGATCTGGCCAAGCGGTTCGAAGATCATTACTGATCAAAGGACAGATGTCAGAGATCAGACGTCAGACCCTTTTCTGACATCTGACATCCGATATCTGCATCATGCGCCATCTCAACGCCCATCGTAAGCTCAACCGCAAGCCGGAGCACCGGCGCGCCATGTTCGCGAACATGGCGGCTGCGCTGATCAAGCACGAGCAGATCGTCACAACCTTGCCGAAGGCGAAGGATCTGCGGCCGATCGTGGAAAAGCTGGTGACGCTGGGCAAGCGAGGCGATCTGCACGCGCGGCGGCAGGCGATTGCGCAGATGCCGGACCTTGCGATGATCAAGAAGCTCTTTGACGTGCTTGCACCCCGCTATGAGAGTCGCAATGGCGGCTACACGCGTGTGCTCAAGGCCGGTTTTCGCCATGGCGATTCCGCGCCCGTTGCCGTGATCGAATTCGTCGATCGCGATGTCGACGCCAAGGGACAGGACTCAGGGCCGCCTCCGGAGAAGAAGCCAGCCGAGACCGAGCAGGCGCCGCCGCCCGCGGCCTGATTCCTCCGGCCCGCGCAGGCGGGCGATCCAGTAGACGAACATCACAGGATTTTGCTCCGCGCGCCTCGTGTATAGTGGCGCATGACCTCGGTTCTCGACCTGATCGGTGCCACTCCGCTCGTCGAAATCACGCGTCTCGATTGTGGTCCTTGCCGATTATTTCTCAAACTGGAAAGCGCCAACCCTTCGGGCTCCATCAAGGATCGGCCGGCGCGCACCATGATCGAGGCCGCCGAAACGGATGGCCGGCTGCGGCCGGGCGGTACCATCATCGAGGCCACTGCAGGCAATACCGGGCTTGGGCTTGCACTCGTGGGCGGACGCAAGGGTTACCGCACGCTGCTGGTCGTTCCCGACAAGATGGCGCGCGAGAAAGTGCTGCATGCCAAAGCCATGGGCGCCGAGGTGGTGATCACCCGCTCGGATGTGGAAAAAGGACACCCCGATTATTACCAGGATCTCGCGGCAGCGATCGCTGGCCGCACCAAGAACGGGTTCTTCGTCAACCAGTTCGCGAATCCTGCCAACCCGGATGCGCATGAAAGGACAACGGGACCGGAAATACATCAGCAGATGAATGGCAAGGTTGATGCGATCGTCGTCGGCGTCGGCTCCGGTGGCACATTGACCGGCCTCGGCCGGTACTTCCGCAGGACATCACCCGCAACCAACATGGTGCTCGCCGATCCGGAAGGCTCCGTGCTTGCCCCTTTTTTCAAGACCGGCGCCCTGCCGAAGGCAGGAAGCTGGGCAGTGGAGGGCATTGGCGAGGACTTCGTTCCGCCGAATGCTGATCTGTCGTTGCTCAGCGAAGCCTACACAATTCCCGACGCCGAAAGTTTTTCCACCGCGCGCGAGCTGCTGCGCGCAGAAGGCGTGCTTGCCGGCTCTTCCTCGGGCACGCTCCTGGCTGCCGCTTTGCGCTATTGCCGCGCGCAAACCCGGCCAAAACGTGTAGTGACGCTGGCCTGCGATTCCGGGGCTAAATACCTTTCAAAGGTGTTCAACCCCGCCTTTCTCGCGCAAGAAGGCTGGGCGCATCTGCATCGCCACGGCACGGTCAGTGATATCGTGATCAATCGGTTCGATGAGGGGACCGCCGTGGTCGTGCGACCGGAGGACAATTTGCGCACGGTGTTTGCACGCATGCGCTCGGCCGACGTCTCGCAGCTGCCGGTCGTGGACGAAAGCGCGCGTGTCGTCGGTCTTGTTGACGAAAGTGACGTGCTCGCCGCGCTGCTTACCGCGGGTGGCGATGGCAACAGCGGATTTGCACAACCGGTGGAGGATGTGATGGTCACACGTCTGGAGACCATTTCCGCCGATGCCCCGATTGCCGATCTCGTGCCGCTGTTTCGTAAGGATTATGTGGCGATCGTCATGCAAGGCGATCGCTTCGTCGGCGTGGCAACGCGGCTTGATCTAATCAATTATTTTCGTATCGGCCGATGACCGCCACTCGTGCATCTGCTGGGTGCTTTATGATGCCGGGCTCATGAACAGACCGAATCAGCTTGGATTTGGCACGCGCTGCGTGCATGCCGGCCAGGAGCCCGATCCCACGACCGGCGCCGTCATGATGCCGATCTACACCACGTCGACTTACGTGCAGCAGTCTCCGGGCGTCCACAAAGGTTACGACTATGCGCGCACGAAGAACCCCACTCGCGCCGCGTTCGAGCGCTGCATTGCCGATCTTGAAGGCGGCACTGCGGGCTTTGCCTTCGCGTCCGGGCTCGCCGCGATCTCGACCGTCCTTGAGTGTCTCGACGCTGGCTCGCACATCGTCGTTACCGACGACCTTTACGGCGGATCGCGCCGCCTCTTCGATCGGGTTCGCACGCGTTCCGCGGGCCTGCAGGTTACTTACCTCGACATGAGCGATGCGGGCGCACTGGAAAGCGCGTTCCGACCAAATACACGGCTGATCTGGGTGGAAACTCCGACCAATCCGCTGCTTAAGCTTGTCGACCTGGAACGTGTCGGCTCGATTGCGCGCAAGCGCGGGGTGTGGGCGGCCGCCGACAACACCTTTGCAAGTCCCTTCATCCAGTGCCCGTTACAGCAGGGGTTCGATCTGGTCATCCACTCGACCACGAAATACCTCAACGGCCATTCCGATATGATTGGCGGAGCGGCTGTCGTCGGTGGCAATGCCGAGCTGCGCGAGCAGCTCAGATTTTTGCAGAACGCGGTCGGAGGAATCCAAGGACCGTTCGATTCCTTCCTCGCTCTGCGTGGGCTGAAGACGCTTGCATTGCGGATGGAACGCCACTGCGCCTCGGCGCTGCGCATTGCCGCGTGGCTTGAGCGTCATCCGAAGATTCGGCGCGTGTTCTATCCCGGTCTTACCAGTCATCCTCAACACGCGCTCGCCCAAAGACAGATGCGCGCATTCGGCGGCATGATTTCCGCCGAGGTTGCCGGAACGCTCGATGACACGCGCCGCTTTCTCGAGCGCTGCCGCCTCTTCACACTCGCGGAAAGCCTCGGCGGCGTGGAAAGCCTGATTGAGCATCCGGCCCTCATGACGCATGCCTCCGTACGTCCCGAAGTGCGCGCGGCCCTCGGGATCGGCGACACGCTGGTGCGATTCTCGGTGGGTATAGAGGAACCCGATGATCTCATCTCCGATCTCGCGACCGCGCTTGCCTGAGTCATGACTTCGATGCGCGTGCAGGTCGGGATCGTGGGGGCGGGGCCGGCAGGCCTCATGCTCGCGCATCTCCTGCACCGCGCGGGCATTGAATGCATCGTGCTGGAGGATCGCAGCCGCGCCTACGTCGAAAACCGCATCCGCGCCGGGCTCCTGGAGCAATGGGCGACCGATCTCCTCGTCGAAATCGGAGCGGGCGCGCGCATGCAGCGTGAAGGCATGTTTCACGACGGCGTACATTTCGCGTTTGACGGAAAGCTCCACTTCATCCATTTCCGCGAGCTGGTTGGACAGGGCGTTACCATTTATGGCCAGCAGGAGATCGTCAAAGATCTGATCCAGCTTCGCTTGGACAAGGGGGACAAAGTTTTTTTTGAAGTGAGCGATGTAAGCGTGCACGATCTCGCAGGGTCGCAGCCCAAAATCCGCTTTCGGCATGAAGGCGCCGAGCATCAGATCAATTGCGACTTCATTGCCGGCTGTGACGGCTTTCACGGCATTTGCCGGCCGAGCATCCCCGCCGGTGTGCTCACCGCCTACGATCGGGAGTACCCGTTCGGGTGGGTGGGCATTCTCTCGCAATCGCCGCCGCCGGAGCACGAGCTGATCTACGCGTATCACGAGCGCGGCTTTGCGCTTTACTCGCAGCGTTCCGCAAACCTGGCGCGACTTTATGTGCAATGCGACCCGCAGGACGATATCGAAAACTGGCCGGATGCACGCGTCTGGGACGAGCTGCATGCGCGGCTAGGCGGGACGCGCAAGCTGGCGGAAGGGAAAGTCCTGCAAAAAGGCATTACGCCGATGCGCAGTTTCGTGGCCGAGCCGATGCAATACGGGAGGCTGTATCTGGCGGGCGATTCTGCCCATATCCAGCCTCCAACGGGGGCAAAGGGCATGAACCTCGCCTTTGCCGACGTCGTCGTGCTTGCTCGCGCTGTCGAGGAATTCTATGGCCCCGGCCGCGCTGAGCTTCTCGATCGATACTCAGAAACCTGTTTGCGCCGGGTGTGGAAGGCGCAGCGTTTTTCCTGGTGGATGACGCAGATGTTTCACCTTGATCCGAGCCACAACGCGTTCGACCGGAAAAGGCAGCTCGCCGAGCTTGGCTATGTCACGGGTTCGCTCGCGGCCTCGCGTTCGCTGGCCGAAAATTATGTCGGGCTTCCGGTTGAGGGAGCCTAGGGTTGCCCACCTTCCGCTCGCGCTAAATGGAAGTCCTCGTCGTCGGCGCAGGCGTGGTCGGGCTCGCAGTCGCGCGCGCCCTGGCGCTCGCCGGACACGAAGTCGTTGTTGCCGAGGCGGCGAATGCGATCGGCACCGGCGTATCCTCACGCAACAGCGAGGTCATCCACGCAGGCCTTTACTATCCCACCGGCTCGCGACGCGCTTATCACTGCCCACGTTCGCGGCGCATGCTGTATGCGTTCTGCGACACACACGGCGTGCCCCACCGCAAGACCGGCAAGCTCGTGGTCGCCACCAGCGAGGCCGAGCTTCCAAATCTTGAAAAAATCCTCAAGCAAGCGGAGAGCAATGATGTCGAAGGCGTCGCGATCATCGATGCGGCAAGGGCGAAGCGCCTCGAGCCGGAGCTTTCCTGCGTGGCGGCGATGCAATCAGCTGAAACGGGCGTGGTCGACAGTCATCGCCTCATGCTGGCGCTGCGCGGAGACCTTGAGGACCGCGGCGGCGTGATCGCGTTCAACACACGCATCGATCGCCTCGTGGCGGCGAAAAATGGATGGATGGCGTTCTTCGGTGGGGAGAACGGCGAAAGCTTGCGCTTTGATGCGGTCGTCAACAGCGCCGGTCTCGGCGCACAGCAGCTTGCGCGCGCGACGGAGAATTACCCTGTCGACTGCATTCCTCCCCTCGTGCTTGCCAAGGGCAATTACTTCAGCTGCGGCCGTCCGGCCTTCTCGCGCCTCATCTACCCAGTGCCCGTGCCCGGGGGACTTGGCGTTCACGTCACGCTCGACCTCGCCGGCCGCATGCGCTTTGGGCCGGATGTGGAATGGATCGAGAGCGAAAACTACGATGTGGATCCCGGCCGGGCACAGGCTTTTTACGACCGCATCAGGACGTATTGGCCGGGCCTGCCCGACGGCGCGCTGGCGCCCGATTACTGCGGGATCAGGCCGAAGCTGAGCGGACCGGGCGAGCCGGCGCGTGATTTTCTCATCGAAGGCCCGGCCCAGCACGGGCTCGTTCGCCTCGTGCACCTGTTTGGCATCGAATCGCCGGGGCTCACCTGCGCGCTCTCGATAACGGAGGAAGTCGCGAGCTACCTATCGGCCTGAGCGCGTTTGCCCCGAGTGTTGCGGGCCGTTATTTCAGCCTGCTTGGTCGCAGGCGGCGGCGCAGGGGCATCCGTACCGGGCGTGATTTTGGTTTCCGTGAGCCTCTGGCGCAGTTCTGCCGAGAGCCCCGCATAGGAATTGACCGGTGTGAAATTCGGCGCGCGCGGGTCGATGCCGCCGTTATAGGCCATGAGCCCGCGGTTCGTTGCGACGATGTCTCCGGGCCGCAGCGTCGTATCTTCTGCCACCGGTGTAGTCACGAGGCCAAAGGCGTCCCTGCCGTTGCAGGTGCAGCCCGGTACGATTTTCTGGCGATAAACAAAAGCGGTGTTGAGCTCGGTATAGCGCCTGCCATCGCCGCTGACCGCGTGATCGATGCTGCTCCCGCCGTTATAGATCCTGGTTTCGCTCGCCGGACAGAACGAGCTGCACGCTTGTGCCGGGCTTATGCCCCCATGCCTCTGGATGGGAAAATAGCGCCCGTCGCATACACGGACACAATAGGCCACCGATCCCGCTCCCTCAGAGCGCATTCCGGCAAAAGGATTGAATTGCGGCTGCGGATCCGCGTAGGCGCTTGGCCCGGTCCAGCGGCCGAACAGCGCCTCAAACAGGCCCTCCGCCGATGCGGAGCCGATCGAGCCGAGCAGGCTCGCGGCGCCGAATGCAAGGATGAGAACGAAATTCCTGCGGTTCTGAAGCGTCGTCTCAAGACTCGTCTTGCGACGAATAGCCAAAAAAGCCCCCGAAGCTTGCGCCACTCCCCGGCGCAGATATGAGATTCTTAACTGCGCAAACGGGCCGAAAAATGGCCCTTGTCGCCGCGGCGCTGCCGCATTGGTTACGAGCAGCCTGTTCATCTTGCAGACATGATGGAAATGGTATGCACCTATTGCCCGAAGCATCATGGAGGAAATCATGAAAAGGCTTTTCGTTCTCGCTGCCGCGTTTCTGATTGTTCTTGGAGTAAGCTATTCGTATGTCAGCGCGCAGACCGTGCGCACGGAGGCAGCCAATCACCCGCGCATTGCCGCGGCGATCCGTGAATTGGAGGGAGCAATCCAGTACATGGAAGCGGCGCCACACGATTTCGGGGGCCACAAAGCGGCAGCTATCCGGGACTCGAGGGCGGCAGTCACGCAGCTGAAGCTGGCCCTGGCCTATCGCGCGAAGCAGGACCGGTAAGGCCGCACGCGACAGGTGGCCGACTGCTCGCGCGGCGCTAAATCAGTTCGCCGTCTTCATGATGAACGGGTTGCCGCCGCCCGGGCCATTATTGATCCACACGCTTTTTGACTGGAGATAGCCCTCGATCGCTTCCATGCCGTTCTCGCGGCCGAGGCCAGAGGCTTTGTAGCCGCCGAACGGCATGAGGAAGCTCACTGCGCGGTAAGTGTTCACCCACACGGTTCCGGCCTTGATGCGCCGCGCCATGGTATGTGCGCGCTTGACCGATTGCGTCCACACGCCCGCGGCAAGCCCATACGAGATATCGTTGGCGATGCGCACGGCGTCATCCTCGTCCTTGAACTTGATGACCGAGAGCACGGGTCCGAACACCTCTTCCTGGGCAATGCGCATCCTGTTGTCGACCCCGGTGAAGATGGTCGGCTTGACGAAATATTTCCCGCCGCCTTCCTCCTTGGTTGCCGGTCCGCCGCCGAGCACGCATCTCGCGCCCTCGCCCTTGGCGATGTCCATGTAGGAGAGGATCTTCTGATACTGCGGCGGCGTCGTCACGGGCCCGACCTGGGTTTCGGGTTTGGACGGGTCGCCCAGGCGCGCCTGCTTCGCCATGGCGACAAGCTTTTCAACAAACACGTCGTGGATCGTTTCCTGCACAAGCAGGCGCGAGCCGGCGATGCAGGTCTGGCCCGTCGCGGCAAAAATGCCGGAAATGGCGCCGCTTACCGCATCCTCCAGAATGCAGTCATCGAACACGATATTGGGCGACTTGCCGCCGAGCTCGAGCGACACCTTCTTGAACGTCCTTGCCGCAAGCTCGTTGACCCGCGCTCCGGTGACGGTGCCCCCCGTGAATGCAACTTTCGCCACCTTGGGATGCGTAACCAGGGGCTCGCCGGTCACTGCGCCATAACCGGTCACGACGTTGATCACGCCCGGAGGGACGTCGGCTTCGGCGATCACAAGCCGCATGAACTCAAGGAGCGACGCAGAAGTATATTCCGAGGGCTTGATCACCACCGTGCAGCCGGCGGCGAGCGCAGGCGCAAGCTTCCAACCGGTGAGCATGAGTGGGGAGTTCCACGGCAGGATGAATGCGCATACCCCGACCGGCTCTCTCAATATGTATGTGAAATGGTCGGGGCGGTCGACCGGCACTACGGCGCCCTGAATCTTATCGGCGAGACCGCCGTAGTAGTAGAACCACTCGGGCATGTACCGGGTCTGCGCCGCCATCTCGGAGATGAGCTTGCCGTTATCGCGCACCTCGATGCGGCCAAGGTGCTCCGCGTGTTTTTCGATCAGACCTGCGATGCGGCGCATCGCCTTGCCGCGCGCGGTCGCCGTCATTTGCGGCCAGGGTCCTGTTTCGAACGCTCGGGAGGCAGCGTCGACCGCGCGGTCAACATCGGTTTTGTCGCATTCCGGGATGAGCGCCCACGGCTCGCCGGTGTAAGGATCGACGGTCTCGAAAGTCTTGCCCGAGGCCGCATCGACCCATTGGCCATCAATGTAGGTCTGATAGGTTTTTAGCTTGTGCGGCCTGTCGAGCATGGGGCGATCCTCCGGGGTCTCGGTCCTATAACTCCCTTGCGGCTGATTGTTGCCCTGCCGCGCGTAATACGCAAACTGCATCCGGGCGCCTGGAACAAGGAGCGACGAATGAAAGGTGTGGTGTTTGCGGGCGATCGGAAGCTCGAAATTCGCGACTTTCCGGACCCGCGGCCCGGACCCGGCGAAGTGGTTTTGGAAATCAGGTCGTCAGGCATGTGCGGCAGCGATCTGAAATTCTATCGCGCCAAAGGTGGAGCGACATCGCTTGGGTTCACGCTTGCCAGCGGACCCCCGATCGCCGGCCATGAGCCCTGCGGGGTCGTGGCCGAGGTGGGCTCCGGCGTCGACGAGAAGCAGGCGCGCGTGGGCACGCGGGTGATGCAGCACCATTATCGAGGTTGTGGCATATGTCCCCAGTGCGCCAGCGGCTGGATGCAGCTCTGCGTCGAAGGCGTAAAAGAAGTCTATGGCGTCACCGGTCATGGCGCCCATGCCAGGTACATGAAATGCCCGGCGCGCACGCTCGTGCCCCTGCCGGACGAGCTCTCCTTCGATGCCGGTGCCGCCATCGCATGTGGCACCGGCACAGCTTGGGCGGCACTGCACCGGATCGGACTGCAAGGCGATCATACAATCGCGGTGTTCGGGCAAGGGCCCGTTGGCCTCTCGGGGACGCTTCTCGCCTCGCAAATGGGCGCACGGGTCATCGCCATCGATACGAGCGACCAACGGCTCAGCCGCGCGAAAGAATTCGGGGCTGACGCGCTGATCAACCCGAATGCGACCAGCGATGTTGTAGGTGCCATCAAGGACCTGACACGCGGGCTCGGTGCGGATCGTTCGCTAGAGGCGTCCTCCTCGCCCGCGGCGCGGGCGCAAGCGGTTCGCTGCCTCCGGACCTGGGGACAGGCCTGCTATGTGGGCGAGGGCGACACTGTGACCCTCGACGTCAGCAACGATCTTCTGCGCAGGCAGATCTCGATTGTCGGCTCGTGGACTTTCTCAAGCATCGGGCAAGGCGAATGTGCGCGCTACATTGCCGAGCGGGGCATCGACGTCGATCGATTGTTCACGCATCGCTGGAAGCTCGAGCAAGCCGAGGAAGCGTATCAGGTGTTTGATCAGCAGACGGCCGGCAAGGGCGTGATCCACCCATCCTGATCTAAAAAAGCTACGTTACGATTCTGCTGAGGACAATCGTCAGCAGCACGAGGGGCGGCAGCATGGCTGCGCCGGCCCAGAGCATGTAGCCGAAGAAGCTCGGCATGCGCACGCCGCGTTCGACGGCAATGGCATAGATCATGAGGTTGGGCGCGTTACCCAGATAGGTGAGCGCGCCCATGTACACAGAGCCCATGGAGATCGCCGCGAGGGTCGCGGCCAACGGGCCCATCAGCTGTTCTGCATTTCCGCCGGCGAGCTCGAAAAAGACAAGGTAAGTAGGCGCATTGTCCAGAAACGCAGAAAGCAGGCCCGTGAGCCAGAAATACGCAATCTCATGCGGGCGCCCGCCGGGGGTGACGGCTGCCACCAGCCACGCGAACGCGCCGTGCTCACCCGCGGCAATCATCGCTATGACCGGAATGATGCAGACGAAGATGCCGGCAAAAAGTATGGCCACCTCTATGATGGGCTCCCAGGTAAATCCGTTCGCCTCGCGATGCTCTTCCGGAGTAAGCACGACCGAAGCGAGGGCGATGAGCAGCATTGCCACATCTCGCGTGACGTCCTCGAGCTCGAACCGCGTGCCAACGATTGAAAAGCCGATACCGCTCTTCCAGACTGCGGAGACGAGAATCGCGCCGACAATCAACGCGATGAGAACGAGGTTGATCGCGCCGCTCACACGCACGGGGGATCGTTGCACCGTTTCGCCGACCGGGCTGACGAGCCGATCCTTGCGATAGAACCAGAAATCAACAACGACGAAGGTGGCGAGCACCATGCTGGCGACCAGGAGGGTGGGCTTCCACAGGTGCCTCGCCGACCAGAAGAAATCGACGCCGTGCAAGAAACCGACCAATAGCGGTGGGTCTCCCACAGGCGTAAGCGCCCCTCCGATATTTCCGACCAACAGGATAAAAAAGACGATT
>DATCJI010000055.1:0-6490 GCA_036562835.1 Xanthobacteraceae bacterium
GGCGAGTTCGTTTCCGTCGTCGGTCCGACCGGGTGTGGCAAGTCCACGCTGCTCAACGTGGCAGCCGGGCTTATCGCTCCCTCTGCCGGTCGGGTGGAGATTTTCGGTACCTCTCTGAGTGGCCTCAACCGGCAGGCCGGCTACCTCTTTCAGGCGGACGCGCTGTTTCCGTGGAAAACAGCGCTCGAGAATGTCGCACTGGGTCTTGAGATCGCCGGCCTTTCCCACCGGACGGCAAGCGCGCGGGCAGAGAAGTGGCTCGCGCGCGTGGGACTGGCCGGGTTCGAGGCGCGCTACCCGCACATGCTTTCGGGGGGCCAGCGAAAGCGCGTGGGCCTGGCGCAGGTACTTATTCGCGATCCAAAGATATTGCTCATGGACGAGCCGTTCGGCCCGCTGGACGCGCAGACGCGGCAGATCATGGGCAATCTTCTCCTCGATCTATGGAGTGCCGACCGCAAGGCTGTGCTGTTCGTGACCCACGATCTCGAAGAGGCCATCGCGCTTTCCGATCGCGTCCTCATCATGTCGGCGGGACCAGGCGCGGGCGTCGTCGGCGACTGGCCCGTTCCACTTGCGCGTCCCCGCGACATTGCGGAAATCAAGCTCGATCCCGCCTTTCAGAAGCTGCACACTGAAATCTGGGGCACGCTGAAAGCCGAAGTGATCAAGGGCTACGCGCAGGCGGATCAAAGCTGAAGGAGATCGGACATGTCCCGGGTTCGGCTACTGGCGCTGCAGGTATTTGTCGCTGCGGCTGCCGTCCTGCTTTGGCATGTACTGACCTCAGTACCTGACCCGCAACATGCGCTGCTGCCGCGTTTCTTCTTCTCCACTCCCGCAGATGTGGGGGCGAGATTGCTGCGATGGGTTGTCGAGCGCAGCATATGGGAGCATCTCTGGATCACCCTTGTGGAAGCCGTGCTCGCTTTCGTGACCGGCTCCATCGCCGGGGTCGCTGTGGGGTTCTGGTTCGCGCGCCAGCCGATCGTGGCCGCGGTGTTCGATCCTTACGTAAAGATGGCGAATGCGCTGCCCCGGGTCGTGCTGGCGCCCATCTTTGCGCTGTGGTTCGGGCTCGGCATCTGGTCGAAAGTCGCGCTCGGCTTCACCCTTGTTTTCTTCATCGTGTTTTTCAACGTGTATCAGGGCATCAAGGAGGTGAGCCCGACGCTGTTGGCCAATGCGCGCATGCTGGGGATGAACGAAGGTCAGCTCACGCGGCACGTCTATTGGCCGTCGGCGCTGTCCTGGATGTTCTCTTCGCTGCACACGTCGGTGGGCTTTGCCGTGGTCGGCGCCGTGGTCGGCGAGTATCTCGGTGCAGCCGCGGGACTGGGCTACCTTATCCAGCAGGCGGAGTCCGTATTCGACGTAGCTGGCGTATTCGCCGGCATGCTGGTGCTCACGGCCTTCGTCATATGCATCGATGCATTGGTGACCAGGGTCGAGCGGCGGCTTCTGGTCTGGCGTCCGCAGGGGGTAAGCGAATCGGTTTGAACCTGCGATATACAAAACCGAAGGAGAACTGAGCATGTCTCGAGCGAAGCTGCTTATCTTTGCCTCCGCGTTCGCGGTGGCGTCGCTTGTGCATGCAGCGCTCGCGCAGACGCCGGAGAAGAAGCAGATCGCTCTCGCCGTGGGCGGCAAATCCGCGCTCTATTATCTGCCGCTCACCATTTGCGAGCGGCTCGGCTATTTCAAGGAGCAGGGGCTTGACGTTGCGATCAACGATTTCCGGGGCGGCTCGCAGTCACTGATGGCGCTCGTCGGCGGCTCCGTCGATGTGGTCACCGGCGCCTACGAGCACATCATTCGCATGCAGGCCAAGGGGCAGGACATCCGGGCGGTTATCGAGCTCGGCCGCTTTCCGGGAATTGTCGTGGGGGTCAGGAAAGAGAGGACCGCAAGCTACAAATCAGCGGCGGATCTGAAGGGCATGAAAATCGGCGTCACCGCGCCGGGGTCGTCGACCAATTTCTTCGTGATGTACATGATGTCGAAAGCCGGGTTGAAGCCGACGGACGCGTCTTATATCGGCGTGGGCATCGGTCCCTCAGTCGTTGCCGCGATCACGAAAGGTGAGATCGACGCCGTTGTCAATCTCGATCCGATGATCACAAAGCTCGAGCGGGACGGCGACATCAAGGTGGTGGCGGACAGCCGGACGGAGGAGGGAACGCGCGCCATCTTCGGCGGCTCCAATCCCGCGGCAGTCCTTTATCTCAAGCATGATTTCATCGACAAGAATCCAAATACTGTGCAGGCGCTGGTCAATGCGTTCTACAAAACGTTGAAATGGATCAATGCGGCGACCCCCGAACAGATCGCCGCGACCGTGCCGGAGGAATATTTTCTCGGCGACAGGGAGCTCTATCTGGCGGCGGTCAAGGCGAATAAGCCGGTCTATTCCATCACCGGCATTATCCCGCCCGACGGCATGAAATCGGCAGCCGACATGCTGCTTGCCTTCGACGAGGAGCTCAAAGGCGCCAAACTCGATCTCGCCAAGACATTCGACGCTCGGTTCGTCAAACGCGCGGCGGCCCCGTAAATTTTGCTGCGTCAGGCGCGCTCCTGAGGTGCCCGGCGCATCGGAGGAAAGCTCATGAAGCTTGCAGGCCTGGTCAAGGAACTCCGCATCGATGAGCCGGAGGAATTCCGGATTGGCTCCTTCGATCCTGCCGACACGCGCGGCCTGGATAAGGGAAAGCAGGAGAAGTCGCAGCTCGAGGGCAACCTTGAACTGCTCGCTGATTTGCAGCAGCGGCTGTACGCGGACGGCCGCTGGGCAGTGCTGATCGTGCTGCAAGGCATGGATACCGCCGGCAAGGACGGGATCATCAACCACGTGATGTCGGGCTTAAATCCGCAAGGCTGCGAAGTGCGCGCCTTCAAGGCACCGAGCGAGGAGGAGCTCGCGCACGATTTCCTCTGGCGTTCCACGCTCCGGTTGCCTGAACGGGGACGCATCGGCATTTTCAATCGCTCGCATTACGAGGAAGTGCTGGTCGTGCGCGTGCATCCGGATCTGCTCGAGCGCCAGAGGCTTCCGCAAGCGGTGCGCGGAAAAGAGTTCTGGAACGACCGCTTCAGCGATATCCGCGCATTCGAGCGCCACCTCGCGCGAAATGGAACACTGGTCCTCAAGTTCTTTCTGAACATCTCGAAGGCGGAGCAGCGCAAGCGTCTGCTTGCGCGCCTCGACGAGCCCGACAAGAACTGGAAATTTTCCGCGGGCGACCTGCTCGAGCGTGCCCTGTGGGACAAGTACATGGCGGCTTACGAGGAAATGATCCGGGCGACGAGCCGCCCCGAGGCGCCGTGGTATGTCGTTCCCGCAGACCACAAGTGGTTTGCGCGACTGATCGTTTCGACGGCGCTCGTAGAGGCCCTGCAGCGGCTCGATCTGCACTATCCGAAGGTTACCGGAACCGCCCTCAACGAGCTTGAAAAGGCGAAATCCAAGCTGGACGCGGAAAAGACCTGAACTTGCCCGGATGAGCGAAGCGATATCCGGGGATTTCCCTCCTCGCATAGGGCTGCGCTCGTGCGGTACTTCTTGCGGGCAACAGTATACTTCGGCTACAAACCCGACGCTGCCGTGACCGTGCACGGCAGGAACGAGGGCCTCTGATGATCGTGCGCCGCACAAGCCGCGCAATTGTCCCGGCAAGGCAGGACCTTGCCGGTAGGGCTCTCATTGCCGCGCTCCTGCTTCTTATAATCCCCTGAGGGCCGGCCGGGCGAATCACGCCTGGGCGCTCAGGGGTAAGAGAGAGAGACGCGCAGCGCCGGAGAGGGCGCACCGATCACGAGAAGGATTCCCCGATGAGCACCCCTGCACAGTCCGAACAGGACCGCGTTTACATTTTCGATACCAGCTTGCGCGACGGCGAGCAGTGTCCCGGCGCAACCATGACTCACGAGGAGAAGCTCGAGGTTGCCGAGCTTCTCGATGATATGGGCGTCGACATCATTGAGGCAGGATTCCCCATTGCCTCGGAAGGAGACTTCGCCGCCGTGCACGAGATCGCCAAGCGCTCCAAGCGCGCGGTGATCTGCGGGCTTTCGCGCGCTGCCTCCAATGACATCGACCGGTGCGCAGAGGCCATCCGGCCGGCCAGGCGCAGCCGCATTCACACTTTCATCTCCACCTCGCCGGTGCACATGAAATACAAGCTCCAGAAGGAGCCGCACGAAGTCTATGAGATGGTGATCGCCCAGGTCACCCGCGCGCGCAACTACACGGAAGACGTGGAATGGTCATGCGAGGACGGCACCCGCACCGAGCATGATTTCCTGTGCCGTTGCGTCGAGGCGGCGATCAATGCCGGCGCGAGGACGATCAACATTCCGGATACGGTTGGCTACACCGTGCCCGAGGAATATTTCGCGCTGATCAGCATGCTGCGCGAGCGGGTGCCGAATGCGCATAAGGCGCGCTTCTCCGCGCACTGCCACGACGATCTCGGCATGGCGGTGGCGAACTCGCTCGCCGGCATCCGCGCCGGCATTCGCCAGGTCGAGTGCACGATCAACGGCATCGGCGAGCGCGCCGGCAATGCGGCACTCGAGGAAATCGTCATGGCGCTGAAGGTGCGCAATGACGCCATGCCCTACTGGACGAACGTGGACAGCACCATGCTCACCCGCGCCTCGAAGCTCGTTGCGGCGGCCACCTCATTTCCGGTGCAGTACAACAAAGCAATCGTCGGCCGGAATGCGTTCGCCCACGAATCCGGGATCCACCAGGATGGCATGCTCAAGCATACCCAGACCTACGAGATCATGACGCCGGAAAGCGTGGGTGTGAAGCAGAGCTCGCTGGTAATGGGCAAGCACTCGGGCCGCCATGCCTTCGTGCATAAGCTAGAAGAGCTCGGATATCGGCTTGCAGGCAATCAGCTGGAAGACGCTTTCGTGCGGTTCAAGGCGCTCGCCGACAGGAAGAAGCACGTCTACGACGAGGATATCGAGGCGCTGGTCGATGAGGAGATCGCGCACGCGCAGGATCGCGTAAGGCTCGTCAGTCTGACGGTGATTGCCGGCACCATGGGTCCGCAGTCAGCCACGCTGACGCTTGATGTCGACGGTCGCCACAACACGGTGCAGGCGACCGGCAATGGGCCGGTGGACGCGACTTTCAATGCCATAAAGGCGCTGATGCCGCACGAGGCGGTGCTCGAGCTTTATCAGGTGCACGCGGTGACCGAGGGCACCGACGCCCAGGCGGAGGTTTCGGTGCGGCTCTCGGAGAACGGCCGCGCCGTGACGGCCAAGGGCGCCGATCCCGACACCTTGGTTGCTTCCGCCAAGGCCTACCTGGGCGCGCTCAACAAGCTGATCGTGCGTCGGAAGACCGGGGAGGCTATGGTTGCCGCTCGCCGCATCCATTCCACCGAGGCGGGCTGATTGCGCATTCTCGATATGTCATCGTCCGCCTCCGGGTCCGGCCTGCGGCCGGCCCGAAGGTAAACTCCAGCGGGCGATCCAGTAGACACTGTGCTTAAGCCAGTACACAGTGTGCAAATCGCTTAGCTAGCGCCTACTGGATGCCCCGCCTTCGCGGGGCATGACAGCGTTTGGGGGAGAAAAGCTGAATGCGTCTGGGATATTTCGCCATGCCGGTGCATCCGATGCACCGGAAATGGAGCGACACGCTCAAGCAGGATCGCGAGGCGATCATTCTCGCCGACCATCTCGGTTTTTACGATGCGTTCATGGGCGAGCACCTCACCGACGCGTGCGAGAACGTCACCAACAGCATGATGTTTCTCTCCTCGCTCGTTCCCGAGACGCAACAGATCAGGCTCGCGACCGGTACCGCCAATCTCTCCCACATGCATCCGGTGCTGATCGCAGTGCAGGCCGCGATGTTCGATCATCTCTCCGAAGGCCGTTTTATTTTCGGCATCAGCCCCGGCGCGCTCACTTCCGATGCGGAAGCCCTCGGCATTCTCGACGCCGACCGCAACAAGATGTTTGCCGAAGCGATAGACGTCATTCTGGCGATCTGGGACCGCGAGCCGCCCTACGACATCGATTTTCCCGATAACCGCTACAAGGTGTCGACCGCGCGCACGATGACGCTCAATCTGGGCGTTGGATACATGGGCAAGCCGTATCAGAAACCGCGGCCCGAGATCGTGGGCACCGTCGTCGCCCCTTACTCACCGGGCGTGGTCTTGATGGGCAAGCGCGACTTTCACCCGCTTTCTGCAAACTTCCTCCTCGCCATGCATCTCAGATCTCATTGGGAGAACTACGCCAAAGGGCGAGCGGACGCAGGCGGCGAGGCCAAGGTGTCCGATTGGCGCGTGGCGCGCGCCGTGTTCGTGCACGACGACGACAAGGTCGCGGCTCGCTACGCGCGCGAGGACGCGAACAGCCCGTATGCTTTCTACTACGAGCAGATGCGCGCGAAAATGAAGCGCGGCAAGCGCCTCTACGTGTTCAAGTCGCACAAGGACCAGGCCGATGAGACGAT
>DATCJI010000028.1:0-3889 GCA_036562835.1 Xanthobacteraceae bacterium
GGCCTCGACTGGACCAGTCGCGCCCAGGCTGTGCGGCGCGCCGGGGGCATTAGGATACTGTCCTGGATCGAATGCATCGCCGCGCCGCGCGCCGGTGCCGGGTGGGACCGCTTGGCCGGGCAGAGCGCGCGTTTGCGCGCCCGGGCGTGGAGGGCCACCCTCCTCTAAACGCCGCACCTCCGCCTCAAGCTGCTGATTGCGATACTGCAATTGCTCGATCACGCCCGTGAGTTGGCGGATTTGGGATTCCAGACGCTCCAGGCGAAGCACCACGTCGGGACTGCCGGGCTGCCCGGAGCTCGGTACCGGCTGCGCATTGCGCTCGCCGGCCATGCGCTCGCTGCCCCCGAAGATGCGGTCGAAGAGGTTGAATGAGTTGTCGCCCTCCTGAGCGCGCATGGGAAGGGCGGTGCAGGTCGCAGCGATCACCGCGAAGGTGAGGGCACATCCCGCTCGAACTGCCAAGCGATTCATTGGCCTCATTGCTCGGTCGATTGGGCTGCCACGTACCATACGAATAGCTGCGTCCAAATTGTGGTCATCCTTCGGCCCTCGAGGGGGCTGGAGCAGGCACGGCCGGTTTGCGCGCTGACTTGCGCCATTCCTCGAAGCGCTGCACCACGATGAAAAACGACGGGACGAACAGCACGGCAAGGCAGGTCGACGCGATCATGCCGGTGAAGACCGTGATTCCGATCGACTTGCGCGCACTGGCGCCAGCGCCGGTCGCAAGAACGAGGGGCAAGACGCCGAGGATGAACGCCAGCGAGGTCATCAGGATCGCGCGCAGGCGGCCCCGCGCGGCCTCGAGGGCCGCCTCGCGCAGCGGACGGCCTTCATGGCGCAGCTCGCGCGCGAACTCGACGATCAGAATGGCGTTCTTGGCGGATAACGCCATGAGCAGGACGAGACCGATCTGAACGTAGAGATTGTTGCTCAGCCCGCTGCTGATCAGGGCCGCAAACGTAGCAACCGGGCCGATGAATGAAAGCGGCACGGCGAGGATGACGCTGACGGGGGCGTACCAGCTCTCATACTGGCCTGCCAGCACCAGGTAGACCAGAAGTAGGGCGAGGCCGAAAACCAGATACATCTGATTGCCGACGAGCTTCTCCTGGTACGACATCGCGCTCCATTCGAATCCCGTCCCCGGCGGCAGCGTGCGCGCCGCAATCTGCTCCATGATCGCGAGCACTTCGCCGGAAGAAAAGCCTTGCGCCGGCAAGCCGATGATGGTCGACGAAGGGTACAGATTGTAAAGGCTGATCAGCGAAGGCCCTGCGGTAGGGATGATCTTGACCAGCGTGCCCAATGGAATCATGTCGCCATCCTTGTTGCGGACGGTGAGATTCCGAATGTCCTCGAGCCTTACCCGCGCCTCGGGCTCGCCCTGCACATAGATCTGAAATACGCGGCCAAACTTGTTGAACTGGTCGACATAGCTCGAGCCCAGATATCCGGCGAGCACCGAAAACACCTGATCCAGCGACACCTGCAAGGTTTCCGTTTTTATCCGGTCGACCTCCAGCGTGTACTTGCGGCACGTTTGCGCGAAATGAGGACAACACGAGTTGCAGGGCGGACTGACTCTTCGCGTTGGCGATGATCCTGTCGGTGATGCTCTGCAGTTTGGCCATATCGAAACTGCCGTCGCGCAGCTGGATCTGCATGGTGAAACCGGCGTCATTTCCCACGCCCTGAATCGGCGGGGGCGGCATGACCAGAATCTGTGCTTTCTCGATCGCGCCCAGTGAGGCGTTCAGATTGTTGAACAGAGCAAGAAGACCTTCGGCTTTTCCGCGTTCGCTCCAATCTTTCAAAATGATATAGGCCACTCCCGAGCTGGCGAGCGCCGCACTGTTGTCGAGCGGCGATACGCCCGCAATGGTGATGACCTGCGCCACACCGGGTGCGGTGCGCGCCTTTTGAAACACTTTCGTCATGGCCGCCTGCGTGCGCTCGAGCGATGCGCCCTGCGGCAGCTGCACGAGCGCGATCAGATAGCCCTGGTCCTCGATGGGCAGGAATCCCGTGGGCACGCGCGTAAATCCGTAACCGGCGACAGCAAGCAACGCGAGCGCCAGAACCACCATCAGCGTGCTGCGCTCGATCATCCGGTCGATCAATCGCGTGTAGCCGCGCTCCAGCGCCGCATAGCCGCGGTTGAACGCGCGATAGAAAACGTTACGCCGCTCCGGGGGAATTGCCGGGCGCAGCCACATGGCGCTCTGCGTCGGCTTCAGTGTAGCCGCGTTAATGGCGCTGATGAGCGCAGTCGCCGCGATTACAAGCGCGAACTGAGCATACATGCGCCCGCTCAAGCCGGGCAGGAAGGCCGCGGGAAGGAACACCGACATGAGCACGAGCGTGATGCCGATGATGGGCCCAAACAGAGCCCGCATGGCCTGGCTTGCGGCCTCGCGGCCGGTCATGCCGCGCTCGATATTGTGCACCGCGCCTTCGACCACGACGATGGCGTCGTCGACGACGATGCCGATCGCGAGCACGATGGCAAAGAGCGTGGAAAAATTGACCGTGAAGCCGAGCGCGGCCATGGCCGCAAACGCGCCGATGATGGTGACCGGCACGGTCGTTGCAGGAACCAGGGTGGCGCGCCAGTCCTGTAAAAAAATCAATATGACGACGAGCACGAGGATCGCGGCCTCGAACAGCGTTTTATACACCTCGTGGATCGACTGCCTGACGAATTTCGTGGTGTCGAATGGGACGTCCGAGACGAGCCCCTGAGGGAAGCTGCGCGAAAGCTCTCCAAGCATGCTGCGCACCTCGTTCGCCACCTCCAGTGCGTTGGCCCCGGGCGCCTGAAAGATTGCGAGGCCGGCGGCCGGCTTGCCATCGAGGTTGAACACCTGGCTGTAGGTCTGTGCCCCAAGCTCGACATTGCCCACGTCGCGCAAGCGCGTGACCTCCCCGGCGCGGCCGGTCTTTACGATGACGTTGGCGAACTCGCTCGTATCGGTGAGCTTGCCCGCAACATTGATCGTGTACTGAAATGTCTGGCCGGCGGGAGCGGGGGGCATGCCGACCTGTCCGGCAGTTACTTGCACGCTTTGCTGCTGCAATGCCTGGATCACATCCTGCGGCACGAGCGACCGCGCATGCATTTTTTCAGGATCGAGCCAAACGCGCATGGAATACTGGCCCGCCCCGAACACGAGCACGTTGCCGACGCCCGGCAGGCGCGCGAGCGCGTCCTTCATGTTGATGGTCGCGTAATTCGCGAGATAAAGGCTGTCGTAGCGCGCGTCGGGCGAAGTCAGCGTCACGATCTGAAGAATCGCGGGTGAATTCTTCTGCACCACCACGCCTTGGGACTGCACTGCCTGGGGCAGCGACGCCAGCGCGCTGGACACGCGGTTCTGCACGAGAATCTGGGCGACGTTGATGTCAAACCCGATCCTGAAGGTCACCGTAAGCGAGTAGCTGCCGTCCGCGCCGCTGTAGGACTGCATGTAGATCATGCCGTCGACGCCGTTTACCTGCTGCTCGATGGGAAGAGCCACGGAATCGATCACTGCACGTGCGCTGGCGCCCGGATACCGCGTCGTAACCTGCACGGTCGGCGGCACCACGTCGGGATATTGCGCGACCGGCAACTTAAAAAGCGCTACGCCGCCGATCACCATGATCAGGATCGCCAGCACATTCGCCAGCACCGGACGCGCGATGAAGAAATCGGCAATCATCGCGAGCTCTTATTTGGCCGCGGCGATGGTTTGCACCCGCGGATCGACCTTCTGGCCGGGGAGCGCCCGCACGATCCCGTCAATCACCACGCGATCTTTGGGCTCAAGACCGCTCTCGATCACACGCAAGTCGCCCTGGCGAACTCCGAGAATCACCTTGCGCTGCTCAACCACATTGTCAT
>DATCJI010000031.1:0-2354 GCA_036562835.1 Xanthobacteraceae bacterium
GGATGACGGCGTTAGGTTTGGGGCACGCTGATGGGGAAGGTGTGGGACGTTCTGAAAGAGCACCAGCTCGAGCTCGGGCCGCTGACGCACCAGAAGGCGACCGCCGCTGAGGCCGCAGGAACCGTTCAGCCGTGGCGGCACTGGAAAATCGCTTACGATGAGTCCGGCATTGCCTGGCTGTTTCTGGACAAGTCCGGGGCCAGCGCCAACACACTTTCAGATCAGGTGTTTGAGGAATTCAACGAGGCGCTCGCGCGCATCGAGCGCGAGATGCCGCGCGGGCTCTTGCTGCGCTCGGCCAAGCCGAGCGGTTTCATCGCCGGCGCCGACATTGCCGAGTTCGAGGGTATGACCGATCCGGCCGCGGCGGAGACCCGCCTGCGCCAGGCGCACGCGATCGTCGATCGCTTGGACCGGCTCCCGGTGCCCACGGTCGCGGTCATTCACGGCTATTGTCTCGGCGGCGGTCTCGAAGTTGCGCTTGCGTGCGACTACCGCATTGCCGTCGATGACGCGCGGCTGGGCTTTCCCGAGGTCATGCTCGGACTTCATCCCGGACTGGGTGGCACGGTGCGGCTCCCTCGACTCGTCAATCCGCTTCAGGCGATGAGCATGATGCTCACGGGCCGCACGCTGCGCGCGCGGCCGGCAAAGCGGCTGGGACTTGTGGATGCGATCGTGCCTGAGCGGCACGTGAAGGCGGCGGCGACGGCGGCCGTGTTCGGGAAACTGAAAACGAAACGCGGGGGTGCGCTGATCGACGCCATCAACAGCAACTGGGGCCGTCAGCTCGCCGCCAAGCGCATGCGCGCCGAGACGGCAAAGAAAGCACCCATCGCGCATTACCCGGCACCCTACGCGTTGATCGACTTGTGGGAGAAGAGCGGCGGGGATGCGCAGCAGATGCAGAAGGCGGAGATCGCCTCCTTCGCACGTCTGCTCAGTACGGAGACTTCCCGCAATCTCGTCCGCGTCTTCTTTCTGCGCGACAAGCTCAAGAAGCTCGCCTCCGGCACCTGGCGCGGGCGGCATGTGCACGTCATCGGCGCGGGCACCATGGGCGGCGACATCGCCGCGTGGTGCGCCTGGCACGGTTTCACCGTCTCTCTTGCGGACGCAAAGCTCGAGCCGTTCGCGGGCGCAGTGAAACGTGCTGCCGAGCTGTTCGGCAAAATCGGCCACAGCGGCACGGACATTCGCGATGCTCTCGACCGGCTGACGCCCGACCTGCGCGGCGAGGGAGTCCGCTCCGCCGATCTCGTGATTGAAGCGGTACCCGAGACGCTCGAGCTCAAGCGCAAGGTTTATGCGGAAATCGAGCCGCGCATGCGGCCTGATGCGATACTCGCCACCAATACGTCGAGCATCCCGCTCGAGGAGCTGCGTGCTTCGTTGCAGCGCCCGGATCGGCTGGTCGGTATCCACTTCTTTAATCCGGTCTCGCGCATGCAACTCGTCGAGGTGGTGAGCCACGATGCTGTGGATGAAAAGGTGCTGGCGGATGCGCGCGCCTTTCTGGGCCGCATCGACCGTTTGCCCGCACCGGTGAAAAGCGCGCCCGGCTTCTTGGTCAATCGCGCACTCACCCCCTACATGCTCGAAGCCATGGTGATGCTGGAGCAGGGGATCAGGCGCGACACCATCGATGCGGCGGCGGAAGATTTCGGCATGCCGATGGGGCCGCTCGAACTTGCCGACCAGGTCGGGCTCGACATCTGCCTGCATGTGGCAGAAAGCCTCAAGACGAGTCTCCCGCGCCCGATGCCGGATATTTCGCCGGCGCTGCGCAGCAAGGTCGAGCTGGGCGAGCTTGGCAGAAAAAGCGGCAAGGGCCTTTACGACTGGAAAAAGGGGAAAGCGGTCAAGGACCGCAGTGCGCCAAAGCCCACGAAGGAGCTCACCGATCGCCTCATACTGCCCATGCTGGATGTCTGCGTCACATGCCTGCGTGAGGGCATCGTGGCAGATGAGGACACGCTCGACGGGGCCATGGTGTTCGCCACCGGATTTGCGCCGTTTCGCGGCGGGCCGATGCATTACACGCGCACGCGCGGTGCGTTGAACGTCCGGCACGATCTCGAGCGCCTGGCAGGACGCTTTGGCGAGCGCTTTCAACCCGACCCCGGCTGGGACCGCCTCGCATGACACCGCTCTACCTCCCCCTGAAAGGGGGAGGTATTCCCGAGAGTCCGCGTCCTGCCCGCGGTGCTGGCCCCGCTCTATTCAAGAACCCGGAGGAGATCGCCGATGCGGTTATCGCCCGCGTCGGCAAACACGTCGTGCTCGGGCTGCCGCTCGGGCTCGGCAAGGCCAATCACGTGGCCAATGCCTTGTTCGCGCGCGCCCTCACCGAC
>DATCJI010000185.1:0-3407 GCA_036562835.1 Xanthobacteraceae bacterium
CTCGGTCGGCAAATTCTACTCGATTGCGATTACCAACAATTTCCAGCAGGCCGATACCGGGACCAAGATGATCCATATCGGCAAGAACACGCGCTCGACCATCATCGCCAAAGGCATCTCCGCCGGACGTGGGCAGGCAACCTATCGGGGTCTTGTGAAGGTGCTTCCGAAGGCACAGGGCGCACGCAACTACACGCAGTGCGACAGCCTCTTGATCGGCGACAAGTGCGGCGCGCATACGGTGCCCTATATCGAAAGCCGCAACCGGACAGCAAACGTCGAGCACGAGGCAACCACCTCGAAGATCAGCGAGGACCAGCTTTTCTATTGCGTCCAGCGCGGCCTCTCCAAGGAAGAAGCGGTATCGATGATCGTCAATGGCTTCTGCCGCGAGGTCCTGCAGGAGCTGCCAATGGAATTCGCCGTCGAAGCGCAGAAGCTGGTCGGCATCAGCCTGGAAGGAAGCGTTGGGTAATGGCCGCGCCACTCCTTGAAATCAACAACTTGCACGCCACCGTCGACGGCAAGGCGATTCTCAACGGTCTGACGCTCACCCTTGACCTTGGCGAAGTTGCCGCGGTCATGGGCCCGAACGGGTCGGGCAAGAGCACGCTTGCGCATGTCCTGGCCGGACGCGAAGGCTATGAAGTCACCGACGGCTCGGTGCTGTTCGCGGGCCGTGACCTGCTGCAGATGAGCGCGGAAGAGCGGGCGCGCAATGGAGTGTTCCTAGCCTTCCAATATCCCGTGGAAATTCCGGGCGTGAATACGGCGACTTTCCTGCGCACAGCGGTGAACGCGATCCGCAAGCATCAGCGCCAGCCGGAATACGATGCTATGCAGTTTCTCAAAGTGGTCCGCGAGGCCGCACAACGCCTTGGTATGCCCGGAGAAATGCTGAAGCGCGCGGTCAATGTCGGCTTCTCGGGTGGCGAGAAGAAACGTCACGAAATCCTGCAGATGGCGTTGCTCGCACCGAAGTTGGCAATTTTGGACGAGACGGATTCCGGCCTCGATATCGATGCGTTGCGCCAGGTCTCGGATGGAATCAACGCGCTGCGCGGTCCTGATCGCGGCATGCTCGTCATCACCCATTACCAGCGTTTGCTGGACTATGTGAAACCGGATCGCGTCCACGTCCTTTCGAAAGGACGGATCGTGCGCTCCGGCGGACCGGAACTTGCCCTTGAACTAGAGGAGCGCGGCTATGCCGACACCGTCGCCGGCGCCGCAGCCTGAACGGGCGCGGGCGCTCTCCCGCCGCGCACTGCCGTTCGCCTACGCCGAGCAGACTTCTGTCCCGGGCGGGTCGGGAGATCTCGCCCAGGCTCGCGCACACGCGCACGCCCGGTTCCGCGAGCTAGGCTTGCCTTCGACCCGCGTCGAGGCCTGGAAGTACACCAACCTGCAAAGCCTGGCGAAGCTGGATCTGGTTCCTGCGGGGATCCTGCCGGCTGTCGATCTCGATCGGATCGAGCAGCTTTTGCCCGCCGATCTTCCGGCCTTTCGTGTCGTGCTGGGCAATGGCCGCTGGCGCGGCGATCTCGCAAGGTTGGATGGCCTGCCGAGCGGTTGCGAAGTCGTACCTCTCAGCCATGTGCCTCTACCGCATTCACAACTGGTCACTGCAAGCGTTGATCGTGCTGCCGGCGATCTCGCGCCCATGAACGCGCTCAACGCGGCTTACGCAGAAGACGGCGTGCTCATCCACCTCAGCGCAGGAACGCGCCTCGACCGCCCGCTGCATCTCATTTTCGTCAATCAAGGAGCCGAAACCGCGCCCGCCATGCATCCGCGCGTCATCGTGCAAATGGATGAGGGTAGCCGCCTCACTCTGATCGAGAGTCATATCGGACAGGGCGAGGGCGCATATCTCGCTACGCCGGTGTCCGACATTTCCATCGCCGCGGAGACACGGCTACGCCACGTGAAATATCAGGACGAAGGAGTTGGCGCGATCCATCTCGGGTTTTCCGAAGCACGGTTGGGTCGCGAGGCCAGCTACGAACATCTGTTGCTGTCGCTGGGAGGCGCCCTGGTACGCAATGAGCTGCGCGCGGTGATGGCGGAGGAGGGCGGCTCGGTCGTTCTCAATGGCGCTTATCTCGCTCGTGGCCGCCAGCATGTCGACAATACAACCGATATCGCCCATGCCGCACCAAAATGCCGCAGCCGTGAGGTTTATAAGGGTGCGCTTGACGATCACGCGCGCGGCGTCTTCCAGGGGCGGATCGTCGTGCAACCGGGCGCACAAGGCACGGACGGACATCAGCTCAACCGAACGGTTCTCTTGTCCGACGGCGCCGAGATTGACACCAAGCCGATGCTGGAGATCTACGCGGACGACGTGAAGTGCAGCCACGGGGCAACCGCAGGCGCGCTCGATCCCGATTGGCTCTATTACTTCCGCTCGCGCGGAGTTGGCGAGATCGAGGCACGGCGCCTCATCGTCGAAGGCTTCCTTGGCGAGGTGATTGACGAGATTGGAATGCCCTCCCTGTCAGAGCACTACCGTGCGCGCGTCGGAACGTGGCTCGATCGCGAAGGGGAAACGGCATGAACGCGCTTCCCGAACGCGCCACTGCGGCAAACTACTACGATGTCGAGGCGATCCGCCGCGATTTCCCGATCCTCTCGCGAACAGTGCACGGCAAGCCGCTGGTTTTTCTCGATAGTGCGGCCAGTGCGCAGAAGCCCCAGATCGTGATCGACGCGGTCGCAAACTGCTATTCGGAGGAATACGCCAACATCCATCGCGGCGTCTATTTCCTCAGCCAGCTCGCCACGGAGAAATTCGAAGGCGCGCGCGGCAAGGTTCAGCGCTTCCTCAACGCCGCAGAAGCCCGGGAAATCGTCTTTACCCGCAATGCTACCGAGGCAATCAATCTGGTTGCCTCCAGTTATGGGCGGCGTTTCCTCAAGAAGGGCGACGAGATCATCCTCTCCGAAATCGAGCATCACTCCAACATCGTGCCTTGGCAGTTGCTGCGCGATGAGACCGGCATCCTTATCAAGGTTGCGCCGGTGGACGATCGCGGCGCGCTGCTGCTCGACCGCTTCCGCGCGCTCCTGTCAGAGCGCACCAAGCTGGTCGCGGTCACGCATATGTTGAATGCACTCGGTACCGTGCTGCCGGTCAAGGAAATCGCCCGTCTTGCCCATAACGCCGGTGCGCTCGTCCTGGTCGATGGCTGCCAGGCGGTTCCGCACATGCCGGTCGATGTGCGGGAGATCGATGCCGACTTTTACGTCTTCTCCGGCCATAAGCTTTACGGTCCATCGGGTATTGGCGTGCTTTACGCCAAGGCGCCTCTGCTGGAGGCGATGCCACCCTATCAAGGCGGTGGCGAGATGATCGTTTCCGTCAGCTTCGAGAAGAGCACCTATGCCCCAATCCCGCATAAATT
>DATCJI010000202.1:0-1589 GCA_036562835.1 Xanthobacteraceae bacterium
GACAGGCATGTGACCCGGTGTCCTGCCTCGCACAAATACTGCGCGAGCTCCGCCGCATAGACACCTGTGCTTCCGGAGCCGATGCACCAGCCCAGAATCAAGCAGTTCAATGTGGGAGCGCCTTCAACGCCGCGCACGTTCCGGAAAAGCGCGCACGAGGGCTTCCTCGGTGGCCGCGACAAGGCCGCGCTCGGTGATCAGTCCCGTGATCAGCCGCGCGGGCGTCACGTCGAAGGCGTAATTCGCCGCGTCGGAGCCCTCGGGAACGAGCCGCACTGTTTCGAGCCGGCCGTCCGCAGTGCACCCGGTGATGCTTGCCACCTCGTCGGCTGCGCGTTGCTCGATCGCAATCTCCGCAATGCCATCGGCCACCGCAAAATCAATGCTTGGCGATGGCGCGCCGACATAAAACGGCACGTTGTTGTCCTTGGCCGCAAGCGCCTTCAGATATGTGCCGATCTTGTTGCAGACGTCCCCTCTTGCCGTCACCCGGTCCGTGCCGACGATCGCGAGATCGACCATTCCGTGCTGCATCAGATGGCCGCCCGTGTTGTCGGCAATGACCGTGTGCGGCACGCCATGCTGGCCCAGCTCCCAGGCAGTGAGCGCGGCGCCCTGATTGCGCGGCCGCGTCTCGTCCACCCATACATGCAGGCGCACACCCGCATCATGCGCCACATAGATCGGCGCCAGCGCAGTCCCGACATCAACCGTGGCGAGCCAACCGGCGTTGCAATGCGTGAGCACCTCGACGCGGGCCTTCTTCCTCTCTGCAATCTCGGAAATAATCTTCGCTCCGTGGCGTCCGATCGAGCGATTGATGGCAATGTCCTCTTCGCAGATTTCGGCGGCGCGCCCATAGGCGGCGCGCACCCGCTCCTCGCGCGTGCGGTTGCGCACTGCCGCGCTCATTTCGTCGAGCGCCCATTTGAGATTAATCGCAGTGGGCCGCGTCGCGAGCAGCACCGCACAGGCCTGCTCCAGCGCCTGATCGGAGGCGTCCGCGCGCAGCGCGAGGCACACGCCGTACGCCGCGGTCGCTCCGATAAGCGGCGCGCCGCGTACCTGCATGGCGGCAATCGCGTGCGCCGCCTCCGCAAGCGTCGTCAGCCGTGCCGTGATGAACCGGTGCGGCAGCGCTCTTTGATCGATGATGCCAATCGACCAGCCGTCATCCTCGACCCAGATTGTGCGTCTGAAAACCCCGTCGACCTTCATGCTGCAACAGATAACCGCGCTGCTGTACCGAAAAAGCGATCCTTCCCGGCATTTGCCCGAAGGTGCTACAGAGCACAACGAGGAGGATCAATGCCGGTCGATTACGAGGCCGAATACAACTGCCGCGCGCGGGTGCCCGAATATGAGGAGATTTTTGCCCGCTGGTCGCGCGAAGCCGAGGATTATCGGGCCGAGGCCCTCAAAGAACGCCGCGCCGAGCTGGGCCTGAGCTACGGATCGAGCCCGCGTCAGACCATCGATCTCTTTCTGCCGCGCCCGGATGTCATCGCTCCCCTCGCGCTTTTCGTTCACGGCGGCTATTGGCGCTCGCTCGAACCTGGGATGTTCAGCCAGATGGCGCGCGGCATCAA
>DATCJI010000213.1:0-22904 GCA_036562835.1 Xanthobacteraceae bacterium
TGTCCGAGCGAGTCTCGGCTGCCCCAAGCGCCGCAAGATGATGGGTCAACTGCCCTCGCTTGGCCATGGTTTTCCGGGAACTTGAACCCTACCTAGCAGTTCAGCCTTGCTGAATCGGAAGACGCATAGACGGTGTCGAAATGGTAACTTTGCGCGCAGACTGGTCGAGGCTAGAAGGCAGACGAGCCAGCGCGACCGTGCACGCCCCATGCATGCCGATGCAAGAATGGCGGCGTGCACTTTTGTAAAGCGCGCGACATGCGCCGCGTTTGAGACAGGAGCCGTGATGATGACACCCACCGAAGGGCTGGAAAAGCTCGAGGACGGAATTGTGCGCCAGGCCGAATCGATGAGCGCGCAGGTGGCCGCGGCGAAGAGCGCCATCGGTGCCGTCATTTTCGGTCAGGACCGTGTCGTCGAGCAGGCGCTTATTACGGTCCTCTCGGGTGGCCATGCCTTGCTGGTCGGGCTTCCCGGCCTGGCGAAGACGAAGCTCGTCGAAACCATGGGAACAGTGCTTGGGCTGGACGCGCGCCGCATCCAGTTCACTCCCGATCTGATGCCTTCGGACATTTTGGGCAGCGAGGTGCTGGAAGAGAGCCCCGGTGGCAAGCGCAGCTTCCGCTTCATTCCCGGCCCCATATTCGGACAGCTCCTGATGGCCGATGAGATAAACCGCGCGAGCCCGCGTACCCAATCGGCGCTGCTGCAGGCGATGCAGGAGCAGCATGTTACAGTCGCCGGCAATCGGCATGACGTGCCACGTCCGTTTCATGTGCTCGCCACGCAGAATCCCATCGAGCAGGAAGGCACCTACCCGCTGCCCGAGGCGCAGCTCGATCGCTTCCTGATGCAGATCGACGTGGATTACCCCGACCGCGACGCCGAGCGAAAGATCGTGTTCGACACGACCGGCGCGGAGGAAAGCAAGCCCAGACCGACCATGAGCGCCGAGGAGCTCATGACCGCACAGCGGCTGGTGCGGCGTTTGCCTGTGGGCGAGTCGGTCGTCGAGACAATACTTTCTCTCGTACGCGCGGCGCGGCCTGTACCCGACTCTGCCGAGACGGCCAAGCTTATCTCGTGGGGGCCGAGTCCGCGCGCCAGCCAGGCGCTCATGCTTGCCGCCCGCGCCCGCTCTCTCATCGATGGGCGTCTGTCCCCCTCCATCGATGATGTGCTGGAGCTCGCCGAGCCAATTCTCAAACATCGCATGGCGCTCACGTTCACGGCGCGCGCGGAAGGCGAGAGCATGGCCGCGGTGATCGGCAGGCTCAAGGCGCGCGTCGAATGAATTCGTTTTGACTTACGAAATGAAAGACGTGGATGCGCGGAAAGGGTCGGCGCATCACAACTGAGCAAATGGCAAAGCTGCGCATCGACAAAGAGGAGGTCAAGGCGACGCGTCGCGCGAGCGGCGCGGCGCCCGCCCTTGCGCAATCGCTTCCGCGTCTGATTCTCGAGGCTCGCCGCATTGCTGCAACGGTGATTCACGGCCTGCATGGGCGCAGGCGGGCAGGTCCGGGCGAGAATTTCTGGCAATACCGCCGCTTCCTTTCCGGGGAGCCGGCGCGCCGCATTGACTGGCGCCGTTCGGCCCGGGACGACCTCCTCTATGTGCGCGAGCGGGAATGGGAAGCCGCGCATACGGTATGGCTTTGGCCCGACCGCTCCCCCTCAATGGGCTTCCGTTCCGCATTCGCGCTGGACTCGAAGCTCGAACGCGCGCTGGTCCTAACCTTTGCGCTTGCCGAGATCCTCGTGCATGCCGGCGAGCGCGTTGGCATCCCGGCGGTGATGCGGCCGACCGGAAGCCGAAACGTGCTCGACAAATTGAGCAACGCAATCCTTCATGACCTGGGGGAGCGCACTAGCCTGCCGCCCGGTTTTGTCCCTTCGGCGCTCGCCGAGATCGTTGTCGTTTCGGATTTCTGGAGTCCGATCGCGGATGTGCGCGCCACGATCGGCAATCTCTCCTCTACGGGCGCCCATGGGCACCTCGTGCAGATCGTCGATCCGGCGGAGGAAATCTTTCCTTATTCCGGTCGCGTGCAATTCATCGAGCCGGAAGGCGCAGGCTCGATCACGGTCGGCCGCGCCGAATCCTGGCAGGCGGAATACACCACTCGCCTCACGCAGCACCGTGCCGCTATCCGCGCGGAGACGGACCGGCTTGGCTGGAGCTTCATTACGCACCGTACTGACCGCGCCGCGACCGAACTGCTGCTCGCGCTGCATGTCCGGCTTGGCGCTCCACCGGCAGGGTTCGCGAGCGGAGCGCGCGGGGTGCCGCAAAGCGTCAGAGTCTTGCGATGATGGGCTGGCTGCCACTTGGCTTTGCCCAGCCGCTGGTGCTGCTCGCGCTGCTCAGCCTGCCGGTGCTGTGGTGGCTGCTGCGTCTGGTCCCGCCGCAGCCGCGCCGCATCGCATTTCCGCCAACACGGCTGCTTTTCGATATTGCACCCAAACAGGAAACGCCCCGGCGAACGCCGTGGTGGCTCACGCTGCTGAGGTTGTGCCTTGCCGCGCTGGTGATTATCGCCGCCGCCGGGCCGTTATGGAATCCTCCGGTCGCGGGTTCCGCCGCACAGGCACCGCTCGCGCTCCTTATAGATGACGGCTTTCCGGCCGCGGCAAGCTGGCCCATCCGGGTACGCACTGCCGAGGAGTTGATCGCGCGGGCGGAGGGGGACAACCGCGGCATCGCTCTCATCCCGTTATCGGAGCCAAGCCGGGACATTTCTTTCGAGGCCCCGGCAGCGGCGCGTATCCGTCTCAAGCAGATCAACCCCAAGCCGCACGCGATTGAGCGCGCGGATGCACTGCCTGCGCTCGGTCGGTTTGTTGCGAAAACGAAAGACGTCGAGCTGGTCTGGCTCACCGACGGCGTCGATCTCGGCGGTGGCGGCGACTTCGTGAGCGCATTGGGACGTATGATCGAGAGCCGGCCATTGACAGTGGTGGAGGGCGGCATACCAGGAGCGCGCGCGCTCACCGCCGTGGACAACAACGCCGGCGAGCTGCGGGTCAAGGTCGTGCGCGTGGCGAACGGCGCGGCCGAAAGCGGTATGGTCCGCGCAGTCGACCTCAAAGGCCTCCCTCTCGGCGAGACCACGTTCTCCTTTGCGGAGCAGGAACGCGAAACAGACGCGGCGCTCGCGTTGCCAGTCGAGATTCGCAACGACATTGCGCGCCTGGAAATCGCGGGCGAGCGCTCGGCGGGCGCAGTGTCGCTTCTCGACAAGCGGTGGCGCCGCCGGTCCATCGGCGTGGTGACCGGCTCCACGACGGAAACCGCACAACCGCTGCTTGCTTCGACGTATTACCTGATGCGTGCCCTTTCACCCTTTGCGGACGTGCGGGTCGCGGAACGAGGCTCGCCCTCGCTGGCGGTCAACCAATTCATCGAGCAGCACCTCTCGATGCTCATTCTTGCGGACGTAGGCAACGTCGCCGAAGCGCGCGACGAGCTGACCCGCTGGATTGAGGACGGCGGCGTGCTCGTGCGCTTTGCGGGCCCGCGATTGGCCGCCGCGGACGATGATCTCGTACCCGTGAAGCTCCGGCGGGGAGGACGCATCCTAGGCGGCAGTCTGTCGTGGGATCAGCCGCAGCCGCTTGCGCCGTTCGCGCGCGAGAGCCCGTTTTTCGGCCTGGCGGTGCCCACCGACGTTACGGTGAATCGGCAGGTGCTGGCGGAGCCTGACTCCGCGTTGACAGAGCGCACCTGGGCTACCCTCGCCGATGGAACGCCGCTTGTCACAGCCCAGAAGCGAGGCAAAGGCCTGGTGATTCTGTTTCACATCACCGCCGATACCCGCTGGTCCGACCTGCCGCTTTCCGGCACCTTTGTGGAGATGCTCAAGCGAATCGTCGCCTTCGCCGGCTCGGCTCCGGAGGGCAGCGCGGGCCACAGCACGGGCGACGTGCTTCCTGCGACGCGCGTACTGGATGGGTTCGGTTCTTTCACCGCACCGCCACCGACTGCCCGCCCGGTGCCGACGGATTTTGTCGGACGCGCCACGGCCGACCATCCCCCTGGTTTCTACGGACCGCCCGAAGGCCTGCTCGCGGTGAATGCGCTCTTGCCTGCCGATCGGCTTCTGCCGCTTGACCTGTCCTCACTGCACGCGGCGCGCCAGCCTTATCAGATGAGCGAGCCGCGAGATTTGCGCGGACCCATTCTGCTTGGAGCGGTCGCGCTCTGTCTGGTGGATGCGCTGATCGTGTTCCTGCTGGCGGGCGGAATGGCGCAACGCATCCGGCGCGCTCGACCCGCAGCGAGCGCCGCGGCGCTGCTGGTCTTTGCGGCTTTCATCCTCGCAGCATCCTCCGCTTTTAGTCAGACGAATGATGAGCAGGCCTTAAAATCGACGCTCGAAACGCGGCTCGCTTATGTGGTCACCGGTGATGCCGAGGTGGACCGCGTCAGCAAGTCCGGGCTGCAGGGATTGACACTTTTTCTTGCCCAGCGAACCGCGCTCGAGGCCGGCGAGCCCATCGGGCTCGATCCTGCGCGCGACGAGCTCGCGTTCTATCCGCTCATCTACTGGCCCATTGCACCTGGCGCGCCGAAGCCGAGCCGCGAGGCACTCGAGCGCATCGACGCCTACATGAAGCAGGGCGGCACGGTTCTTTTCGATACCCGCGATGCAATTGAAGCTCCCGCCGGCCCGGGTGGCGCAAATCTCGGGCCCGGCATGCAAGCGCTGCGCGGCATTCTCGCCTCTCTCGATATTCCCGAGCTCGAGCCGGTTCCGCGCGAGCACGTGCTCACAAAGACATTCTATCTGCTCAAGGACTTTCCGGGCCGTTTCAGCTCGGGCCAGCTATGGGTGGAGGCCATGCCTGCAAGCGAGGAGGACGAGGGTGCTACCCGTCCTGCACGCGCGGGCGACGGCGTCTCCTCGATCATTATCACTTCGAACGACCTTGCCGGCGCGTGGGCCATACGTCCGGATGGTCAGGCCATGTTGCCCCTCGTTTCGGGCGAGCCACGCCAGCGGGAATTTGCCTTCCGGGCCGGTGTGAACATCGTCATGTACACGCTGACCGGCAACTACAAGGCCGATCAGGTGCACGTGCCCGCATTGCTCGAGCGCCTGGGGCAATGAGGATGATGGCGTGAGATGAACAATCTCGGCATTTCGTTTGCGCCGCTCGTGCCCGCATATATCGTGTGGGCCGCGGCCGCCGTCGCGTTCGCGATCTCTTTGCTCCTGGTATTGAGCCGCACGCGCGGAGCCTTGGTGCGCAGCACGGCGATCGCGCTTTTTTTGCTCGCGTTGGCCAATCCCTCGATCACGCGCGAGGACCGCGAGCCGCTCACCTCAGTTGCGGCCGTAGTCATTGACAAGAGCGCAAGCCAGGAATTCGACAATCGCACGAGCCAGGCCGAGGCAGCGCGCGTGGAGCTCGCGGAAAGGCTGGCGAAGATTCCCGGGCTTGAAGTGCGCTTCGTCGAGGCCGGTCAGGCGGACGGCGAAACCGATGGCACGCGTTTGTTCGCAGGGCTCTCCGCTGCGCTCGCCGATGTGCCGCATGACCGCGTCGCCGGCGCCATTCTGATCACCGACGGGCGCGTGCATGACGTGCCGGCAGAGGCGGCGGCGCTCGGCTTTGCGGCGCCGGTGCACGCGCTGATCACGGGGCACGCGAACGAGCGCGATCGACGCGTCGTGCTCCTGACCGCACCGCGCTTCGGCATCGTTGGGCAAACCCAGGCGATCACATTCCGCATCGAGGATCAGGGCGGCGGCGGAGGCACGGCGGAAGTGAGCGTCCGGCGTGACGGCGAGGTTTTGGAAAACCGCACGGTGCGCATCGGTGCGCGCGTGACGGTGACGGTGCAGATCCCGCATGCGGGGCCAAACATCGTCGAGATCGAAGCCTCTCCGCTCGACGGCGAGCTCACCACCATCAATAACCGTGCGGTCGTGTCGATCGACGGGGTGCGCGACAAGCTGCGCGTCCTCCTCGTCTCCGGCGAGCCGCACGCGGGCGAGCGCACCTGGCGCAACCTGCTCAAGTCGGACGCGAGCGTCGATCTCGTGCATTTCACCATCCTGCGGCCACCGGAAAAGCAGGACGGCACGCCGATCAACGAGCTTTCGCTGATCGCATTTCCCACCCGCGAACTGTTCCAGCAGAAGATCAATGACTTTCAGCTCATCATCTTTGACCGCTATGCGCGGCAGGGCGTGCTGCCGATCATCTATTTCGACAATATTGCCCGCTTCGTGCGGCAGGGCGGCGCTGTATTGGTTGCAGCCGGGCCGGACTATGCGAGCCAGACCAGCATCTGGCGCACGCCGCTCGATGTAATCCTTCCTGCCGAGCCCAGCGGACGCGTGACCGAAGGTGCGTTCAGGCCCCGGCTGACCGACCTCGGCAAGCGGCATCCCGTGACGCGTGGTCTCGAAGGCGCCGCACAGGATCCGCCGCACTGGAGCCGCTGGTTCCGGCTTGTCGATACGCGCGCGGAGAAAGGCACTGCAGTGATGCAGGGCCCGGACGACAAGCCGCTGCTCCTTCTCGCGCGCGAAGGTGAGGGGCGCGTAGCGCTCCTCCTTTCCGACCATATCTGGCTGTGGGCGCGCGGGTACGAGGGCGGCGGGCCCTATCTCGACCTGCTGCGCCGCCTTTCGCACTGGCTCATGAAGCAGCCCGATCTCGAGGAGGAGGCGTTGCGCATGAGCGCCCGCGGGCGCGACCTCACGGTGCAGCGGCAGAGCATGGGTGATACGGTCAACGAAGTAACGCTGACCGCGCCCTCTGGAAAAACGCGTACGCTCGCGCTCACCGAAGCGCACCCCGGCGTCTGGCGAAGCACGATTGAGGCGAACGAGCTCGGGCTCTGGCGCGCGAGCGACGGCAGCCTCACCGCGCTCGCGAATGTCGGTCCCGCCAATCCGCGCGAGTTCACCGAGGTGACCTCGACGACGCAGGTGCTCGAGCCGCTTGTGCATGCAACGGGCGGCGATGCGGTGCGCATCGAGAGCGGCAACGGGATTCACCTTCCCCGCATTCTGGGCGTGCGCTCGAACGACACATTCAAGGGCGACGACTGGCTCGGCGTGCGGATCCGCGAGGCAAGCGTTGTGCGCGGGATTGGCGTGCTGCCCATATTTGCCGGCCTGATCGGGCTCCTGCTGCTCATCGGCAGTCTGGCTACGGCATGGATGCGCGAAGGCGCGTGACGGGCTGAAGGCGACGCCGAACTTGCAAATGCATGCCGCCTGCCGCGAATGACCCGAGCAAAGGCGCTTATCGTTCCGGTCACGCCATTTCAGCAGAACTGCACGGTGCTGTGGTGCGAGGCAAGCAAGCGTGCGGTGGTAATCGATCCGGGCGGCGACCTTCCAAACATTGAGCGCGGAATCGCGCAGGCGGGCGCCACGGTAGAGAAGATCTGGCTGACCCACGGGCACATCGATCATGTGGGCGGCGCCGCGGATCTGAAGACAAGCCTGAACGTACCTATCCAGGGGCCGCAGAAGGACGATCTCTTCCTCTTGCAGCATGCGGCGGAAAGCGGCCGGGGCTATGGCATTTTCAATGCAAAGAACGTCACACCCGATCGTTGGCTGGAGGAGGGAGATCAAGTCGAGATCGGCGAGCTGAAATTCGATGTGCTGCACTGTCCCGGGCATTCGCCGGGCAGCATCGTCTTTTTCAATGCCTCAGAGCGGCTGGCGATTGTCGGGGACGTGCTGTTCGCGGGCTCGATTGGCCGCACGGATCTGCCGCGCGGCAATCACCAGCAGCTGTTGAGCTCGATCCGCGACAAGCTTCTGCCCCTGGGCGATGATGTCGTGATCGTCAGCGGACACGGGCCGACCAGTACCATCGGGCGCGAGCGCGCCAGCAACCCGTTTCTGCAGTAGATCGCGCGTTGTGTTACTTGGGCTGAACAGCGGAATCGCCTCCAGGGCTTCCTGGCGGCGGAATGACTTTCAGTTTGCCGCTCGCCGGGGGTGGCACAGCCATTTCGGGGTCGACCGCCGCGGGCGGGCAGATGATCCCTTTCGACTGCGCAAGCTTCTCGCTCAAATCCGGTGCGGCACTTCCGACAGTAGGTGCGCCATCCGCCTTTACATCAGGCGGACATGCCGGCTTCATTGAAGGAGGCACATCGGCAGGCTGGCCCATTGCTGTCCCGCAAGCGGCAATGAAGCCGAGCATACCGAGGAGACAGTGCATTCGACGGTGAATATTCATGACGCATTTCTCGCATAGAGAGAACGCAGCTGTTGCGGAAGCGTTCCTGAACGAGCGGCGTCGTTCGATCTAACGATTCGACGATTACGAGTTCGGCGGGCATGATGGCTAGTCTCTGGGTTCGTTTGCGAAAGCCAGCACTTGCCCGCTCCGGCGCCTGACTCTCGTGAGCTCGCGCAAGCGCATCGTGATCTGTGGCGGCGGCGTGATCGGCGCCGCCATCGCGTATTTCACAAGTCGGCGGGGCACACAGGCGACTGTGATCGAGCGGCACGAGGTTGCGGGCTCGGCCTCCGGCAAATCGGGTGGCTTCCTGGCGCTCGACTGGTGCGCAGGCAGCGCGCTCGATCAATTGGCGCGGCGAAGCTTCGAGTTGCATAGCGAGCTCTCGTCCGAGCTTGGCAATGCGTGCGGATACCGGCGATTGACAACATACGCTGGCTACGCCGCCGAGGATCATTCCGCGCACGGCGCGGCGTCGCGGCCTTGGCTCTCCGACCGAGTCGCGATTACCGGCCAGCTCGGCTCGCCCGACACGACCGCGCTGGTTGAGCCGCGCGCGTTCACCACGTGTTTGATGCGTGCGGCCGAGGGGCGTGGCGCCATACTGCGGCATGAGGCAGTCGTTGATTTGATGCGCAGCGCAAGCGGAGCAGTCCGCGGCGTTGCGCTCGCGAGCGGCGAGGTCGTGGAAGGCGATGCCGTCGTCATCGCGATGGGCCCGTGGTCGGTCCTGGCAGCGCGCTGGCTGCCGCTGCCGGCGGTGTTCGGGTACAAGGGCCACAGCCTGGTATTTGAAACCGGCGGGGCCATTCCGGCTGAGGCGCTCTTCCTCGAATACCGCGAGATGACTGGCAAGATGCTGAGTCCCGAAATAATGCCGCGTGCCGACGGCACGACGTGGGTATGCGCGGTGTCGAGCACCGCGCCGCTGCCAATCGATCCTGCCGATGTTGGACCTGACGAAGGTGCGTACGCGCGCCTGGAGCAGCTGTGCCGGAACATTTCGCCCGCGCTCGCGGCCTGCGCAATCAAAGCGCGACAGGCGTGTTTCCGGCCAGTCACTCAGGACGGGCTGCCGCTGATCGGCGCTGTCCCGGGGGTCGAGGGAGCTTACGTAGCGACCGGCCACAGCGTCTGGGGCATGCTCAACGCGCCCGCGACCGGCGAGGCGATGAGCGAGTTGATGCTCGATGGTGCGGCATGCCGCGTCGATCTGGGGCCGTTTGCACCGGGGCGGCTACCGACCCTTGACCCCGACCGCCTCGGCGCGCGCCGGGACGCGTGCAGCAACCCATTCTAATACCTGACGAACTCCGGCCACCGGAACTGCCGGTTTTCTGTTGCTGCCTGCGAGGGAAATGCCCTGCTGTTGCCCACATTGCGGGCCAGCCAAGGGAGGGCAAGGTGTTAAACGGGGCAGTCCAACTCATTGCATGCGAATTGTATGTAGCGGCGTTGCAAAGAGCGGCACGATTTCGCGGCGGCACGTTTTGCGGGGCGCGTCAGCGCTCGGTTTGACGCTACCGTTTGGCGGATGTAGCGCGCTCTCATCTGCGGTCACGAATTCGGACGCCGCGGAGATTACCGCCGATCCGACGCTCCTGGTAGTGACCACGCGCAAGCCGGTCGATGGCGCTCGCGCCAAGCCGTGGTTCGGCACCGAGCGCGCCGCGAAGGCCGGCTTCGCCCGCGCGATTCTCACCCCTCCAGATCAAGGCCGCTTTTCGCTCTCCTCCGTCGGGCTGGGCTACTGGAGCCTCGAACGTGTCGAGCTCGTCTCGCGCTTCGGCGAGCTGCTGCCGCCCAACCCCGCACCGCGCGATGTGTTTCTTTATGTGCACGGGTTCAACCAGAGCTTCGAGACCGCCGCGCTCGACGCCGCGCGTCTGTCGGCGCGCCTGCACTTTCACGGCACGACCATGATCTTCACATGGCCGTCCAAGGAGAAGCTTTTCGACTACGGCTATGATCGCGAGAGTGCGATGTACTCGCGCGACGCGATGGAGCGTCTCCTCTCCGTGCTCATTGCAAACGAGCGCATCGGCCGCATTCACATCGTGGCGCACAGCGTAGGCACCATGCTGAGCATGGAAGCGCTGCGGCAGGTCTACACGCGCAATGGCAACGCAGGCATCGACAAGATCGGGGCGGTGGTTTTTGCCTCTCCCGATATTGACATGGACGTGTTCACCTCCTCGCTGCACCGCATGCCGCCGCTTGCACCCAACATCACGGTGATCACCGCCACCAATGACCGCGCACTGGCGGTCGCGGGCTGGATTGCAGGCGGGATGACGCGCGTGGGGGCTGCAGAGAAGGAGCAGCTGGAAAAGCTGGGCGTGCGCGTGATCGATGCCTCGGCACAGGGCTGGGGCATCATCAATCACGATCTCTTCCTCTCAAACGATCAGATTGCCGGCGTAATCCGGCGCGCTATCGAAGGCATGCCCGACCGCGTATCGTCCGCGATGCCTTCGCAGCCAGAGCCGGCCCATTGACCGGCTGAAACAACTCAGCCACTTAGGCTGCGGTTGAACGACATCATGGCGCACAAGCTCAAAGCCGCAACGGTGCTCTGGCCATGGCTGCTGGTCACGCGGCATTCGCCGCCGATCCCAGGCATGGGGAAGAAATCGCGCGCCGTTGGTGTGCGGAGTGTCACGCTGTTTCAAGCGATCAGCGGCAGGCAATGGGCCAGGCGCCGCCCTTCTCAGCCATCGCACGCAAGTCGGAATTCGACGTCTATCGATTGGCGTTTTTTCTCCTCGAGCCGCACCCGAAAATGCCGAGCATGGCATTGACGAGGAGGGAGGCAGAGGACCTCGCCGCCTACATTGCCTTGCTCAAATAACTCCAGGGACGATTCGCAATGCCGCGTTATTATTTTCACCTGACGGATGGCAATCAGGTCCTGAATAACCACAAAGGTGTTGATTTGGCGGGCGATGCTGCCGCTCTCGAAGATGCCCTGGCGCTGGCGCGCGATCTCAAGCATGGCCCGGTCATGCAGGGCTGGGATTGGGCTGGCTGGTTCGTCAAGATCGTCGATAAGAAAGGCCACGCCATCGACGAAGTCCCAATCGCGGACGTTTGAACAAAGGCTGCAGCGGGTGCTGAGTTATTTTCCCAAGACGTCCTGCGCCGCAGCAAGCAGGCTCGCCTTCGGGTTCTCCGTGCAAAACGACACAAGCTGCTCCGCCTTCGTCTTCAGCACATCAACCTCGACGACGGTTGGATCCTCGTCGTCCGTGTAGTAGCCATCAAGCCACACGGTCACGGTCCAGATTGTGTCCTTGGGCAAGGCCGTGAATTGCTTGCACGTGATATTGCCAAGGTCGACTTTTTGCGTCTGCCCCGCAATAGCGCTCGACACGAGCAGCATGAGCGCCAGCATGCTGTAAGCTCTGATATTCATCGACCGCTTCGGCACCTCGCGGGCGGAGTATAAGGCTTCTTCGGAAAGATCGCTGAGCAAGCCGATGCGACCATGGGTCACGCTGCCGTCCAGTCCGGACGGACCGCACCGGAGATGCCATCGAAGGCAGAGGGGACGAGCTCGCAGATGAGCAGCCGCGCTGGATCGACAGGGCCTGGCATGCGGACGCGTCCCTTGGCTATGGGCATGAAGCCGGATCGACCATAGTACGGCTCGTCCCCGACGAGGAGGACAAGCGCGTGGCCTTGATTCTTTGCCTCCGCCAGCGCGCGCTCGATGAGTGCATGTCCGATGCCGCGCTCGCGGAACGGCGGTTCGACTGCGAGTGGGCCCAGCAGAAGCGCAGGGCTTGCCCCGATGCGGATGGGAGAAAGGCGCAACGATCCCACGAGCAGGGTGCCGATGCGCGCGATGAACGAAAGCTTGGGCCGATGCGGCATTCCCTCGCGTAATCGATACGCAGTTTTTGCATAACGGCCCGGTCCGAAGGTACGATCGTGCAGCCGCTCGATCGCCGCGGCGTCGTCCTCGGTTTCCGGCAGGATGGCGAGAGCGAGATCGCTCATTCAGCCCGGTTCATTCGTCCCCGCAAAAGCGGGATTCCGCGTGTGCGCGAATGAGCGGGCAGAGGTTCGCTGCATGATCGCTAACCGGGTTAGAGTTTTTCCATCGCGCCCGCGAGAAACGCGGCAACCTGCGGATGCTCGTTGAGCTGCGCCAGATCATACGGCGAGGGGAGCTGCGGTTTGTCGCGCGCCGCATCAACCATGCATAGAAACCCGAGCGCATCGTCCGCGCCGGCACGAAATTGATGCCACGTCAGCGGCGGTACCGTGACCAGATCCCGCAGTTCCACCGCGCTGATGCGGGTACCAACCAGGCAATGGCCGCGCCCGCGCAGGATGAGAACCGCATGCATGTGCTCGTGGCGTTCCAATGTGGAAAAGCCGCTCGGGGCGATTTCAAAGTACCGCAACTCCGCGTGCAGGTTAGGATCGGTAAACAGCACCTGGCGGGTAATGGCGCGGTAGAGAGCGCGCGCGTCCTCCTTGTAGGGAAGCACATCGACACCATCCCAGCGATAGTCTCGCGCCTTGCGTATGGTTTTCCGCTCGTGAGCCATGACTCAGATTACAGATGACGGATGTCCGAGGACAGAAGACGCATGACAATCAAACGGCAACGCTCAATGAAGGGTGTTTCTTCCGACCTCTGTCATCCGTCGTCTGTCCTCCTTCTATTGTAGGCATATCGGTGCACGTCGGCTACGAAGGCCGCGGTCGTCTCGACCAGGCGGTCGGGCGCTTCCAGAAGCGCGCCGCCGATGAGCAGCATCACGTCGTCCCCATAGAAATCGAGCATCTCGCCGACGCGCCCGAGGCTCATGCCGCCGGCCGGGACCGGCACGCATGGCTTGAGGCTGTGATGTGTGCTCAGGGCCGTGGCCGCAATCGCCCGGCACGTTTCCGGCGAATAGCCGAACCGGCCGCCGTGGTTCGGAAAGATCACCGCGTCAGCTCCAAACAGGCGAAAGAGCTTGCCGAACAGAAGCGCGGGATGGATGCGTGCCGCGCCCGCCAGCGCCGGATGGGCGAAAAAGGCCAACTCGGGATTCTCACGAACCAGCCGGTGGAAGTTGGAAACGCCCATGATCATGGGTGCAACCATCACGGCGCGGACGCCGTTTTCCCAGGCAAGTCGAACCTGAGCGCGCATGCTGTCAAGGTCGCCGGAAATGCTCGGCACGTGCTCTGTCTGCGCGCCGTGCTCGGCGCGTGTCGCGTCCAGTGCCCGGGCTACCGACTGAAGCCGCTCCGCAAAACGCGAGTAGCCCTGGTCGGCAAGTCCATGGTCGTCCTTCACGTAATCGACGCCGCCGAGGGCGAAACGCTGGGCGAGTTGCGCGAGCTTGTCGCTGGGAAGACCTTGCGGCTTGAGTGCCGAGCAAGTCAGGGCGCGCCGGCTCGCGCCTACCCGCGCGCGCAATGACTCGAGCCCATGTCGCGGGCCCCCAAAACAGGAAACGAGCGAATGCGGCAGCTCGACATCGTGCAGCACGACGTCGTCCTGCAAGGACGAATTGCCGTAAAGCATGTTCATGAGCTGACCGGCATCCTCGCCCACGGTCTGCACGGAAAGCGAAATCTCCACGTCGTGAAGCCGATCGGATTTCTGGCTGATCCGCTCGACCCGGCCGACAATCTCAGAGCGGACAAAATCGTCGTCAACTGCGGCGAGCGGCATTTCGATGCTTTGCTCGTTGGCAATAGCCCGCGCACGTGCCTCGATGGAGCGCGCATCGCCATGAACGCGATAGATTGCCTTGACCCGTGTCACGATCAGAGAAGGGGCGACGGGCGAATGCGGACAGATAAATTTCGATGAAGCCCGCGCCGATGGAAGCGCACGCTATACGCGGCCTGTCATTATGTGCGTGCGCTGTCGTCCGGCATCTCTCTTCCGGCGGCGCACGACATGCCAGCCGGCGAATGCCGCGGCAATGACGGCAATGCCTCCCAATCCCACGACGAATGCTCCGGAGAGCCAAATCATCACCGCTGCCGAAATGCCGGCGATCAGGATGGGGCGCACAAACCGCACCAGTGCCCGCCCGAACCTCGCGCGCGTGTCTGCGCTGCCCGCATCCTGTGCTGGCGAGATCTTGGTAGCTGCGCTGAAATTATCGTTGGCGGCAACGGCCGCGAGAGGCGCTGCGGCGCGTCTGATGTTGCTGCCTTTCATTGCACCACATCCGCGCGAGTTGCGATCCGCACAAGAGTGTAGCCGGGATTCGGCGCCAGCGAAATCCGGGAAAGCGCTTTCCGCAGTGCGCAATCACCAGAACTCGCTTCTCGGGTCGCCGGAGAGGAACTCGCGAATTCGAGCGCGGGTCGCGGGTGTGGTATCGGAGGGCAGTGCGTTCGCCGAGAAGAAGGCGCACGCGATGATCTCGCGGTCGGGAAGACGGACGCTCTCGGCCCGGAACTTACGCACCACGTAAACCGCAACGTGATCGCGGCGGGAAGCGCGGACATTAAAAAAAATGCCGTGCAGCTCGGGTGCGCCGGTGATCTCCAGACTCGCCTCTTCGCGCAGCTCGCGCGCCAGCGCCTTGGCGAGCGTCTCGCCGGCTTCGACGCCGCCACCCGGCAAATGCCAGCCGCTCACGTAGCTGTGCTTGACGAGCAGAATGCACCCGCTGCCATCCACGACCAGCGCGCGTACGCCGAGGGTCATCGGGCGCGAGAACCGCCAGTACGCGTGCATCACGCGTTGCAGGACACGCTCCAGAGGGCGGCGCATTGGCCGACTTCTCTCGGTTAGTGCATTTTCGGCTTCATTCGTCATTGCCGGGACACGGGTGATGATCTTCGCAATTCACATGGTTTGCCTGTTTAGAACGCCTCTAATATAAATTTCCCCGCTCGCCACTGTTGATTACGTTGGGGCTCATTTGAAACGCTTTGCCGACCTTTCCGAGCAGGAGATCCTTGCCCTCGCGATAACCAACGAGGAAGAGGACAGCCGCATCTATCGCGGCTTCGCCGAGGGTTTGCGCGAGCAATATCCTGCCTCCGCCAAGGTATTCGACGAGATGGCGGAAGAGGAGGTCCGGCACCGCAATAGCCTCTACGAGCTCTACCGAACGAAGTTCGGCGAATACCTGCCCCTCATTCGCCGGCAGGACGTGAAGGGATTTGTCCAGCACAAACCACTCTGGCTCGTGCGGCCACTTGGCCTCGACGAAGTGCGCAAATACGCCGAGAACATGGAATACGAGACGGCGCGGTTTTACCGCAAGGCCGCCGACTCAGCGCGCGATGTTTCCATGCGGCAGCTTCTCGTTGAGCTTGCCGACGCCGAGGACGCGCACGAGAGCCTGGCCCACCAGCTTGAGGAGCAGCTGCTCACCAAAAGCGCGCGCGCCAAGGAGGACGAGACCGCGCGCCGCATGTTCGTGCTGCAGTATGTACAGCCGGGACTTGCGGGCTTGATGGACGGATCAGTGTCGACGCTAGCCCCGCTGTTTGCCGCCGCGTTCGCAACTCACAACACATGGGCGACTTTTCTGGTGGGGCTCGCGGCGTCAGTGGGCGCCGGTATTTCAATGGGGTTCGCCGAGGCGCTCTCGGACGACGGCTCGCTGACCGGGCGTGGCGCTCCCCTCGTGCGCGGCACTGTTTGCGGGCTCATGACCGCGCTCGGCGGCCTCGGCCACACGCTCCCTTATCTCATTCCCAATTTCTGGACGGCGACCGTCGTCGCCATTACCGTGGTCGCGGTGGAGCTCCTCGCGATCTCCTATATCCGCAACCGCTTTATGGATACGCCACTCCTTGCGGCGACCTTTCAGGTGGTGATCGGCGGGGTTCTTGTGTTCGCCGCCGGGATTTTGATCGGCAGCTCGTGACGGCGCGGACACGACCACAGCGAACCGGCGGATACGCGCGACGTCCGACCGAGCCTTCATCAGCCATGACAATGATCGACCGGGGGCGTTATTGCTCCTTCTGTTGGGAACTGGGCGGCCCTATGCTCAATTGCAAAAGATAGCACATTCGATTGCCCATATCCGATTCCTCGTGGGGAAACGGAGTCGCTATCCAAGATGACGAAGTCCAGCGTTGCGCTGCATAATCTGCGAGGGTTCACGATCCTTCTGGTCGTGGCTTTTCATTCCTCACTGGCCTATCTCGCTTCCAATCCGGCCGTGCAGACGGCTTTCAACGCTCCTCCGTACGCATGGAAGGCGGTCCCGATCATCGACAACGCGCGTTGGATCGGCTTCGACCTGTATTGCGCATCCCAATACGTCTTCCTTATGCAATTCATGTTCATGCTCTCAGGCCTGTTTGTCTGGCCCAGTCTCGTGCGCAAGGGCGGCGCCGCGTTTCTGAAAAACCGAATGCTGCGGCTGGGAGTGCCGTTTCTGCTCGGCGTCTATGTGTTGATGCCGCTGGCACACTATCCCGTATACCGGCTGAGCGCGTCCGACACGAGCTGGTCCGCGTTCTGGGCGCAATGGATGGCGCTGCCATTCTGGCCGAGCGGACAACTCTGGTTTCTCTGGTGCCTCCTCGCACTCAACGTGGCTGCGGTCGCACTCTATCGCGTTGCTCCTCATATGATCGAGCAGCTCGGCCGTCTCTCGGCAATCGGCAAGCAACACCCGATCCGATATTTCGCGGCTTTGTTGGCGGTTTCGGCAATCGCATTCATGCCGCTCTCGATGGCATTCCGGCCGTGGGACTGGACTCAGGTTGGCCCCTTTGCTTTCCAGTCGAGCTATGTGCTGCTCTACCCGGTGTACTTCTTCGCTGGCGTTGGCATTGGCGCGTCCGGACTTGACACTGGCCTCTTCGCCACGTCCGGCAAGCTCCCTGACCGCTGGTTGTTTTGGGTTGCAAGCGCATTTGTGGGATTCGTCCTTTGGATCATCCCGACCGCGCTTGGCCGGGATGCAACAAGCGCGGCATTGCCGGGCTTGCAGCTGTTTGCGGCGGCAGGATTCGTCATCTCCAGCACGACGGCATGTTTTGCGCTTGCGGCGACCTTCCTGCGCCGGATGACGACGCCGTCGCGAATCCTCAGCAGGTTGTCGGAGAATGCCTATGGTATCTATGTTCTGCATTATCTGTTCGTGGTCTGGCTGCAGTATCTGTTGCTCGATTTGCCGCTATTTGCGGTGATAAAATTTGCAGTGGTGTTTTCCGGCGCTCTTTTTATGAGCTGGGCCGCGATGTTTGCGGGCTCGCGTGCTTTGCTCGCAATTGGGCTTCGGCGCACCTCAGCGGCGAAGCCAAGCGGCTCCAACTCGCGAACAGTCTCTCTGCCGTACCCAGGGCGCCCTTCATAAACCTGCGAGTATTGTGGCGCTCGTTCCGACATGGCCTAATGCTGCAGCTCTAGTTGCGCACCGGGGAAGCTCGCATGGCCTTGGAACAAACCCTGAGCTGGCCCTTCTTTGAAGATCGGCATCGGCAATTTGCCTTCGAGATCGCCCGCTGGGCGGATGCCAAGGCGCAATCGTTCCGCGACGACGATGTAGATGCGGGCTGCCGCGCACGCGTGAGCGCGCTCGGCGATGCGGGTTGGCTCAAGCCGATCGCAAGCTCGCACAATGGCGGTCTCTATTCATCGATCGACGTGCGCACCCTGTGCCTGGCGCGGGAGATTCTCGCTGCGCGGGACGCGCTTCTCGACTTTGCATTTGCCGTGCAGGGATTGGGAACCGTATCCATCTCGCTCTTTGGCAGCCCCGCACTGCAGGCGCGGTACTTGCCCGCCGCGCTGGCCGGAAGGTCCATCGCGGCTTTTGCGCTGTCTGAGCCGGAGGCCGGATCGGATGTTGCGGCGATCACGACGACGGCGGTGCCCGACGGCGGCTCTCACGTGCGCCTCAACGGCACGAAAACCTGGGTGTCGAACGGCGGCATTGCCGACCACTACGTCGTGTTCGCGCGCAGCGGCGAAGCCGCCGGTGCGAGAGGTCTCTCCGCCTTCGTGGTCGATGCGCAGACGCCCGGGCTGCACGTCCTCGAGCGCATCGAAGTCATAGCGCCGCATCCGCTCGCGACGGTGCAGTTTGAGAATGCGCGCGTGCCGCTGGCAAACCGCCTCGGTCAGGGAGGCGAAGGTTTCAAGGTCGCAATGGCGAGCCTTGACGTTTTCCGCGCGACGGTGGGTGCCGCAGCGCTCGGCTTTGCCCGCCGCGCGCTCGACGAAATGCTCGCGCGCTCGACCGCTCGCAAGCTGTTTGGCAACACGCTCGCCGACCTGCAGCTGACACAGGCGGCCATTGCGGAAAGCGCAACCGAGATCGACGCCGCGGCGCTTCTTGTTTACCGTGCGGCATGGAGCAAGGACCAGGGCGCCACGCGCATCACGCGCGCAGCCGCTATGGCCAAGATGTTCGCCACGGAAGCGGCACAGCGCGTGATCGATCGCGCGGTGCAAATTCATGGCGCCCTCGGCGTGACCAAGGGAGTTGTGGTCGAGAAGCTCTACCGGGAGATCCGCGGGCTGCGCATCTACGAAGGCGCAACCGAAGTGCAGAAGATCGTAATTGCACGGGAACTCCTGCGCGCGTGCGAGAAATCTTCGGTCATGGCCGCAGAGTAGGTTTCCAAGGAGGGATATTTGACTCGAGCCGCCGCTGAGGATGGGTCAGAGCATCGCCTTCTGCACCCGGCAGGCTGGCCGCAGGCGCGCGGCCATGCGCATGGCGTGCTTGCGAGTGGGCGGATCGTCTTCGTGGCCGGCATGCTCGGGGCGGATGAGCATGGCAAGTTTGCCGAAGGATTCGTGGCTCAGGCGAAGCAGGCGCTCCACAATGTCGTGACGGTGGTCGCCGAGGCGGGCGGCTTGCCGCGGCACATCGTGCGGCTGACATGGTATGTCTGCGAGATGGATGAATATTTATCCCAGCGCACCGCGCTTGGAGCCGCATATCGGGAGGTGATGGGACGGCATTTTCCGGTAATGACCGTGGTAGGGGTCAATCGATTGGTAAAACGAGAGGCGCGGCTCGAAATCGAGGCGACGGCCGTTGTGAGCATCTGAACGGAAAACGACAGGGAGGACTCGCATGTCCTACGAGCTCAATGAATTCGTGCAGGATTGTCGCTCCATTCTTGCACGCGACCCGGGGCCGGGCGGGCGCGAGCAGGTGCGCCAGCGGCTCGAGCGCTTGCTCGGCAACAACGATTTCGTGCGGCAACATTGCGGAGATGACGTCCCGCAAGGACTCAAGGTGCTCTATGAGGACGCCGAGCTCGGATTTCAGGTTCTCGCGCATATCAACGACAAGGCGCGCGTGTCGCCGCCCCATGATCACGGCCGTTCATGGGCCATCTACGGCCAGGCCACCCATTACACCGACATGACCGAGTGGGAGCGGGAGGACGACGGCAGCAATCCCGAACACGCGCGGCTCAAGCCGGCGAAGAAATATCGGCTCATGCCCGGGCAGGCCGGCATCTATCAGGAGGGCCGTATCCACTCCATCGATTATCCGGATGGGGCTCGCTTTGTGCGGGTGACCGGCACCAATCTCGACAAAATTGACCGCGTGCGCTTCGATCTTGATACCGGCAAGGTGCATCCGATGACGCCGCAGCGCGCCACCTGAGCGCCGCTGACGCGCCTTTTAGCTCGAGCTGGCCTGAAAAATCAGAAAATACTGCCGAGGCAGAAAGTCGTGCCTTTCTACGAGCGAATAACCGGCTGCCGTGAGCTCTGCGATCGCCTTCTCGGGCGGAACGCGGTGCTGGGGCGGCGGGCCTTGTGGTGAATCGAGCTTGAAATCCACGATGGCAAGCCGCCCGTCCGTCCGGAACGACCGGCGCAACGCCTGAAAATATGCGACGCGGTTATCAATGTGGTGATACGTGTCCACCACGAGGACAAGGTCAACCGGCTCCGGCAGGTTAGGACTGGCGGCGCTCGCGAGCACCGCGACAATTACGTGCAGATGCTCGCGCTCCGCGCGTTCGCGCAGATAGCGCACCATGTCGCCCTCGACATCGGCCGCGAACAGCTTGCCGTCGGGTATGCGGGTCGCGATACGCACGGTGAAGTAGCCCGTGCCGGCTCCGAGATCGGCGACACGGCTCCCGGGCTGCAGCTGCAGCGCATCGAGGACCTGATCGGGCTTCTGCCAGGCATCGCGAGCGGGATCGTCGAACTGTTTGGCCCAATGCTCTGCATTTTGAAACGAGCGGTGGTGACCTCGGTCCGAGCGCTGCAGGTCGTGCTCGCCACCGGAGTTCTGTTGAGGCGTGGTCTGCGCGAGGATATCTGTGCTTGCTGTTCCGGCGAGTAGGCACAGCAGGGCAACCAGAACTGCGCGTTGCATCGGAACCTTTCCTTGTTCTCCTGCCTGGACTCTCACGTTCTTCGAGCAAAAAATCGCCGCGGTTTTGTGGTGTGTAGCCCATTGGCCTGAATAAGGTCCCAAGCGGGATGAGAGCGCATGACAGGTTCCAAGAGCAATCAGTGGCTCCTGCGCACAACCCTGGCGGGCATCGCGGCTTTGGCTGTGCTGAATGCGCCGGAAGATTCTTCCGTTGCCAGACCTGGACGGACGGAAACTCCGGTCGAGGCGGTTCAATCGCGTGCCGCCGGCGAGCCGATCATGGCCATTGTTTCGCTGCACGACCAGCGCGTCACGGTTTACGATGCCAACGGCTGGATCCTGCGGTCACCCATCTCCAGCGGCCAGAAAGGGCGCGAGACACCTGCCGGCATTTTCAGCATCATTCAGAAGGAGGTGGAGCACTACTCGAATCTCTATGATGACGCGTTCATGCCGCACATGGAGCGCATCACGTGGTCAGGCATTGCGCTGCATGGCGGCCCACTGCCGGGATATGCGGCATCGCACGGATGCATCCGGCTGCCCTATGACTTCGCTGCGCGCCTGTACGGTGTGACGCGGGTCGGGATGCGCGTGATCGTCGCGCCGACCGATGTGGCTCCGGCCGAGATCTCGCACCCCGTGCTGTTCGTGCCGAAACCGGAAATTGCCGCCCACGCGGCAGCGCGCGCCGCTGAGGCCGACGAGGCGGGCAAGAAGGCGACCCAGGCGCGACTGGCTGCAGTTGCCGCATCGCGGGAGGCTGCAAAGGCGCAAATGACGCTGCGCACCGCGGAAAACCTGAAACTGCGGGCAGACACGCAACTTGCTGCCGCCCAGAAGGCGCTTGCCTCGGCAAACTCGCCGGAAAAAGAGGAGCGCGCGAACGAGGCTGTCGGCAAGGCCACTGCCAAGGTGGAGGAAGCCGAGGCGAAATGGAACGCCGCCAAGGCCGAGGTGCAGCCGAAGCTCGATGCAGTGGCGCCTGCGCGCGAGGCTGCCGCCAGCGCGGAAGCGGCGCGGGTCGAAGCGGCAAATGCGGCGCGGGAGCTCGCGCGCGCGCTTGAACCCGTCTCGGTATTCATCAGCCGCAAGACTCAGCGTCTCTATGTGCGACGGTCGTTTACGCCGGTGCTCGACATGCCGATCACGATTACGGACCCCGAACGTCCGCTGGGCACGCATGTGTTCACCGCCATGGAGCCGACCGGCGGCAACAACGGAATGCGCTGGAGCGTGGTTTCCCTGAATGAATCGGGCGATGCGAAAAGTGCGCTTGACCGCGTTGTTATTCCCCAGGACGCACTGGAGCGAATTGCACCCACAGTATCGGTCCGCTCTTCGTTCATTATCTCGGACGAGGAGGCAAGCTCGGAGACCGGCAAAGGAACTGATTTCGTGGTGCTCCTGAGCGGCGAGCCCCAGGGCGGCATCGCCATGCGCCGAAGCCATCCGTCGTCTGCAATGTGGTATCCGGGCTCGCGCTTCCGGTATCGCCTGCCTTTCTGGCGCTGACGTAGGGGTCGCGCGCGCGCCGCGCTTATCGCACCTGCAGGACGAGCTTGCCTCTGAAATGGCGGGCTTCGCTAAGCCGGTGCGCATCGGCGGCTTGAGAGAGACGATAAACCCTGATCTCCGGAACGCGCACCGCTCCGCTCTCGACCAACTGGGCGATACGTTGCAGATGTGCCCGGGTGCGGCGAACATTGGGGCGCAGGGCGGTGACGTCGGTGCGCTCGGGCTTCGGCGCCTGCGGTCCGGATGCGATGAAAGCCGCGCGTCCGCCCGGCCTGAGCACCGCGAACGATTTTTGCGCGACCTCGCCGCCCACCGTGTCGAACACCGCGTCGCAATCGCGGACCGCTTGCGTGAAATCCTGCTTGGTGTAGTCGATGATGCGCTCGGCACCGAGGCCGCGCACATAGTCATGGTTTGTCTCGCTCGCCGTCGTGATCACATGCGCGCCGATATGTCTGGCGAGCTGAATAGCGATGCTCGCCACGCCGCCGGCGCCGGCCTGAACGAGAATGGTTTCGCCGCGCTGCAGCTTCAGCGTGTCCTCCACGGCGCTCAGCGCTGTCAGTCCGGTGAGCGCAAGGGCGGCTGCCTCCATGTGAGACAAGTCCGCCGGCTTTTTCGCAATGATCGCGGCCTTGACCGCCACGTTCTCGGCATAGGCGCCCTCCTGGCCCACGTCGCACACCCCAAACACCGCATCGCCATGGCGCATATCCGAAACGCCCGAACCAGGCTCGGCGACCACACCGGAAAAATCCCGGCCGAGGATGAGGGGAAACTTGGATGGGCCGTAATGACCTAAGCGCACTTTCCAGTCTGCGGCGTTGACACTCGCGGCAGCTACATCGATGACGACTTCACCCGCGCCAG
>DATCJI010000247.1:0-9036 GCA_036562835.1 Xanthobacteraceae bacterium
AGCTCGCGCGCGGTCTCGTGATAAGCCGCAATGGCGCGCGGGCTCGGTCCAAGCGGAGTTTCGTTGGACGAGAGCTTGAACACGCGCTCGACCCCCGGGGCCGTGCTCCTGCCGGGCACGTAGGGACTGATCGTAAGCACGCCGGGCCGAGGTTGTGGGCGCAAAAGTGCGGTCATTAGATCATGCTCCCGAACGGGCCTCGGCAGTTTCACCTGCGTCTGCAGGTATTCTGTATTGCCGCGCATGGCTTCCCACCGGCGTGACGCTGCGAACGGAGGCGCCGCATTGAACGAGCGCATTAGTCGCTTCCTCAATGCGCTTGCCTTCGGGCATTGAGATCAGGAGCGCTACTCCGTCGAACGCTGTATCGGGTACCGCGATCACCTCTCCCAGAGTCGCTGCCTGTTGTGCAACGCGGGCATTCCAGCCCGAGAGGCGAACGCTCCAGAGCGCGACTTCTTTTGCGAGCGCATCGGAAGCGGCTCGCGAGATAACGAAGACGGGCAATGCCGCCGGATGATGCGGCCGTTCGACAAACGGCAAGCGCGCAATGATTTTGGGTGCAGCATCGAATTCGAGCGCGCTCCACCACGCTCCCGCTCCGGCGGTTGCGAATGCGGGCACCAGGCCCAGATCGCCTTTCGAGCCGGAGACCGCCGCCACGACGCTTGCGGCCCCGGCGTGGGGCACGAATGGCACGGTAAACCCGAAATGAAAACGCTCGGAGTCGCGCATGCGCGCATCGCCCTCTGAGAGATCCGCATGCACGGAGAACGGCGCCTGCACATACGTGAAAGTCGCGATGATGACGCGCCAGATGCCTTCGACGGTATCGAGCGGCAGCATGCCCCGGTGGCGCTGCACGAGGCTCCGCATCATCGCCGCCTCGCGTGCAGGACGGAAGGCGGAGCCCGACTCCTGGGTCTTTTTGACCTTGATCAGCCGGTCGATGATGTCGCCGCGCTGCATAAGCAGGCGGTGCATTGCCTCGTCGATGCGATCGATCTCGCCGCGCAGGTCGGCCAGCGAGGAACTGTTGGAGCGCGCAGCTTCAGCCATGTGGTTTGGCAATTCTGTGCCCCTGCAAAGACGGGCGCACGAGGCATTGATAGGTGCGGCTCGGCGCGAAAGCAAAGAAAACATTGACACCAGCGTGCTCGGCTCTATCTAAGCCGGTCACATTAAGATGCGTACGCCGGCGTTATGGCCAGGCTCATCGCTGCTGGAGCTGAGTTAACGGAGTTGTCAGCCTCTCGATTGTCATCATCCGCGTAGGCGGACGATCCAGTATCCATGAGAAAGTCCGTGAAGCGTCCCCTCATTCAAGCTGCTCTCCGGGTTTACTGGATGCCTGGCATGCGCGAGGCATGACAGCGCGAGATTGCGGGCGAAAATGATGCAACCCGAGTTCAGCGTCGTCGTCCATCCCAGCGCTCGGGCGCGCGAGGCCGATCATCCGCACTCGAAGCTCGTGCGGTTCGGTGCCAATCAGCCATTGCGGCTCGACTGCGGCGTCGAGCTGGCACCGCTGCAAATCGCCTATCAGACATATGGCGAGCTGAATTCCGACCGAAGCAACGCGGTGCTTATTTGCCACGCGCTCACCGGCGATCAGCACGTCGCCAACCTGCACCCGGTGACGCAAAAGCCGGGCTGGTGGGAAACCATGGTGGGCCCGGGCCGGCCGATCGATACGCGGCGATATTTCGTGATCTGCCCCAACGTCCTCGGTGCGTGCATGGGCAGCACGGGCCCCGCTTCTACCAGTCCGACGACGGACATGCCGTGGGGGCTCGATTTTCCGGTGATCACGATAAGAGACATGGTGCGCGCGCAGGCCATGCTGCTCGATCATCTCGGCATCGAATCGCTCTTCTCCATGGCGGGCGGCTCGATGGGCGGCATGCAGGTGCTGCAGTGGTGTGCGAGCTACCCGCATCGCGTGTTCTCCGCGCTTCCCATTGCGGCTTCGACGCGACATTCCGCGCAAAACATCGCATTCCACGAGGTCGGCCGGCAGGCCGTGATGGCCGACCCTGAATGGCGGCATGGCCGCTATTTCGTGGAAGGCACGAATCCGCGCCGCGGTCTTGCGGTTGCGCGCATGGGCGCGCACATCACCTATCTGTCCGATGCCGCGCTGCATCGCAAATTCGGCCGCCGTTTTCAGGACCGGCAGAATCCGACGTTTTCATTCGATGCGGATTTCCAGGTCGAAAGCTACTTGCGCCACCAGGGCAGCAGCTTCGTCGAGCGCTTCGACGCAAATTCCTACCTCTATCTTACGCGCGCGATGGACTATTTCGATCTTGCCGCGGATAGCGGCGGCGTATTGGCGAACGCTTTCAAAAACACACCGACGCGTTTTTGCGTGATCTCGTTCACCTCAGACTGGCTGTTCCCAACGTCGGAATCGCGCGCAATCGTGCATGCGCTCAATGCCGGAGGCGCGCGGGTTTCGTTTGCGGAAGTCGTAACGGACAAGGGACATGATGCCTTTCTAATGGATGAACCGGAGCTGTTCGCGATTGTCAGCGGCTTTCTCGAAGGTGCCGCCAAGGCGAGGGGAATTCGGAGGACAGACGACAGAGGTCAGAGGGCAGAGGACAGAGCATAAATGTCCGCTACTCATTCTTCGTCCGTCGTCCGTCCTCCGGCAGCCGTGCTCCGGAATGCGTCCTCTGGCATCCGTCCTCTGTCGTCTGAATCGCGCGTCGACCTGTTGGTCGTTGCGGCCATGGTTACCCCGGGCGCGAAGGTGCTCGATGTGGGCTGTGGGGACGGCGAGCTCTTGCGACTACTGGCGGAAACCCGTCAGGTCGACGGCCGCGGCATCGAGCTGTCCCGCGAAGGCGTGAACGAATGCGTGGCGAAGGGGCTGGCAGTCGTCCAGGGCGACGCTGATACGGACCTTGCGGACTACCCCGACGATGCGTTCGATTACGTGATTCTCTCGCAGACCCTGCAGGCGACGCGTCACCCTCGCCGGGTGCTCGAGCACATGCTGCGCATCGGCCGGCGCGGCGTCGTTTCCTTTCCGAATTTCGGACACTGGGGCATCCGGCTGCAGCTCCTGTTGGGCGGGCAGATGCCCAGAACCAACAACCTGCCGCACCCCTGGTGGGATTCTCCCAACATCCATTTCTGCACGATCAAGGACTTCCGTCAGCTCTGCGATGTGATCGGAGCCAACATGGAGAAGGCGGTGGCGCTTAACCATTGGGGACGGGCGCTGCGCTTCAATGCGCCCTGGTGGTTCTGGAATCTGCTCGGCCAGCAAGCGGTCTTTCTGCTCAGCCGTCGCGCCTGACCTCTACCGCGGCAGTCGGACAGTTCCCACATACGTCAGGCGCGGCACTCGTCCGCGCCCAAGCCTTTATCGCAGGGAACTCCCGCCATCCTGGCGGGTGCAAGAGCTATGGACTTTCAGAAATATACCGATCGCGCGCGCGGCTTTGTGGAATCGGCGCAGCAGCTGGCGCTGCGCGAGGGACACCAGCAATTCACCCCGGAGCATTTGCTCAAGGTGCTGCTCGACGATCCCGAGGGCCTTTGCGCGGGGCTGATCGAGCGCTCGGGTGGCAGCGCCCGCGAAGTGCTCGCTTCCGTCGAAGCGCAGCTCGGCAAGATGCCGAAGGTAAGCGGCAGCGGCGCCGGCTCGATCTATCTATCGCCGGCATTGGCGCGCGCGTTCGATCAGGCCCAGAAGATCGCCGAAAAGGCAGGGGACAGCTTTGTCACGGTCGAGCGGTTGCTGCTGGCGATTGCGCTGGAGAAGGACAGCGAGGCGGGCAAAATCCTGGCGCGGGTCGGTGTCACCCCGCAGAACCTCAATGCGGCCATCGAGGCCTTGCGCAAAGGTCGCACTGCCGACAGCGCCTCGGCGGAGAACGCCTACGATGCGCTGAAACGATATACGCGCGATCTCACGCAGGCGGCAAAGGACGGCAAGATTGACCCGGTTATCGGCCGTGACGAGGAGATCCGGCGTACCATTCAGGTGCTGTCCCGGCGCACCAAGAACAACCCGGTGCTCATCGGCGAGCCGGGCGTCGGCAAGACGGCCATCGTGGAAGGCCTGGCGCAGCGCATCGTCAATGGGGACGTGCCGGAGTCCCTGCACGAGAAGAAACTGCTTGCACTCGACATGGGCGCGCTGATCGCGGGCGCCAAATACCGCGGCGAGTTTGAGGAACGGCTCAAAGCCGTGCTGCAGGAGGTAACCTCCTCGGCGGGGGCCTACATCCTCTTCATCGACGAGATGCACACGCTGGTCGGCGCCGGCAAGGCCGAGGGGGCGATGGATGCCTCGAACCTGCTCAAGCCGGCGCTCGCTCGGGGCGAGCTGCATTGCGTCGGCGCCACTACCCTGGACGAATACAAGAAGTACGTGGAGAAGGACGCGGCACTCGCCCGCCGCTTCCAGCCCGTCTATGTGAACGAACCCAGCGTCGAGGATACGATATCGATTCTGCGCGGGCTGAAGGATCGCTACGAGCAGCATCATGGCGTGCGCATCACGGATTCGGCGCTTGTTGCCGCCGCGACCCTGTCGCATCGATACATCACGGACCGTTTCCTGCCCGACAAGGCCATCGACCTCATCGATGAAGCGTCGGCGCGGCTGAAGATGCAGGTCGACTCCAAGCCGGAAGAGCTCGATTCCATCGACCGCGAGATCGTGCGACTGAAGATCGAGCAGGAGGCGCTGAAAAAGGAGAGCGATCCCGGGTCGAAGGAACGTTTGCGCAATCTGGAGAAAGAGCTGACGGCGCTCGAGAAACAGTCAGCCGATCTGACTGCCCGCTGGAAATCCGAAAAGGAGAAACTTTCCGACGCGCAAAAGCTCAAGACCGAGCTCGACCAGTTGCGCAATGAGCTGGCGAATGCGCAGCGCAAGGGGGAGTACCAGCGCGCCGGAGAGCTTGCCTACGGCCGCATTCCCGAAATCGAGAAAAAGCTCAAGGCGATCGAAGCGGGTGATGGCCGCGGCGCCATGGTCGAGGAGGCGGTCACCGCCGATCACGTCGCGCAGGTCGTCTCGCGCTGGACCGGCGTGCCGGTCGAGCGCATGCTCGAAGGCGAGAAGGAGAAGCTCCTGCGCATGGAAGCGCAGCTGAGCAAGCGCGTCGTCGGGCAGGCTGAGGCGGTCAAAGCCGTTTCCACTGCGGTGCGCCGCGCGCGCGCCGGGCTGCAGGATCCGCGCCGTCCTATCGGTTCTTTCATGTTTCTTGGACCGACCGGCGTCGGCAAGACCGAGCTCACGAAAGCGCTCGCTGAATATCTGTTCGATGATGAGAATGCGCTTCTCCGCATCGACATGTCCGAATACATGGAGAAGCATTCCGTCGCGCGGCTCATTGGCGCGCCGCCCGGCTATGTCGGGTACGAGGAAGGCGGCACCCTGACCGAGGCGGTGCGCCGGCGGCCGTACCAGGTCGTGCTGTTCGACGAGATCGAGAAAGCACACCCGGACGTTTTCAACGTGCTGCTGCAGGTGCTCGACGACGGTCGGCTGACTGACGGACAGGGGCATACCGTCGACTTCCGCAACACGTTGATCGTAATGACCTCGAATCTCGGCTCCGAGTTTTTAGCGGCCCAGCCCGAGGGACAGGACACGGACGCGGTGCGCGACCAGGTGATGGCCGTCGTAAGGGCGCATTTCCGTCCGGAGTTCCTCAACCGGGTGGACGAGATCATTCTGTTCCACCGGCTGCAGAAGCGCGACATGACGAAGATCGTCGACATTCAGATGTCGCGGCTGGCAAAGCTGCTGGAGGATCGCAAGATCGCCATTGCGCTCGAGCCTTCCGCACGCGATTGGCTCGCGGACAAGGGATGGGACCCGGCCTATGGGGCGCGTCCGCTCAAGCGTGTGATTCAGAAATCCGTGCAGGATCCGCTTGCCGAGCTGATGCTCTCAGGACGCGTCAAGGACGGCGACCGGGTCGTGATCTCCGCGGGCAAGAAGGGGCTCACTTTCAACGGCGAGCTTGCCGAGGCAGCCTGACGAGATGTCAGATGCCAGATACCGATCTGACATCTGATCTCTGACATCTGTCATCTGCCTTGCGCGTAGCGCGAGGGTGTGGCGCGCGTGAGCATCTGGTCGAGGCGGGCGCGCTCTTCCTCGAAACCGGCAAGCTGGCCACCCTCGAGTACGCGGCCGCGTGGCAGCTTGATCTTCATCGGGTCGACGAACCGGCCATTCACGATCATCTCGTAGTGCAAATGGTTGCCGGTCGAGAGGCCGGTCGAGCCCACATACCCGATCAGCTGGCCTTGTCGCACCTTCTTTCCCGTTTCCATGCCGCGCGCGAAGGCGGACATGTGGCCGTACGCGGTCTCCCAGCCATTGGCGTGCCGAATGCGGATGTATTTCCCATACCCGCCCTCGTAGCCCGCTTTCTCAATGATGCCGTTTCCGGCAGCGTAGATCGCCGTGCCGCTCGAGGAGGCCCAATCCACGCCGGTATGCATCTTGGTAAATCCGAGGATCGGATGATTCCGGCCGCCGAACCCGGAAGTGATGGTGCCGTCCGCGACCGGCTTGCGAACGAGGAATTTCTTTACGCTCTTGCCGCTCTCGTCATAGTAGTCGACGACGTTGTCGTCCGGTGTTTGATATCGATAGAACTTGCGCGTCTCGCCTCCCGTCGTCAGCAGTCCGTAGAGTACCTCCGCCTTGCTGTTGTCGCTTGCGTTCTCGTCATCGCTGGCAAACAGAACCTCGAACGAGTCACCGGGCTGCACCTTGCGCTGAAAATCAATGTCGTACGAATAGATGCGGATCAGGTCGTCAATGACGGGGCGCGGGATGTGATTGCGCAGCGCGGTCTCGTAGATGCTCTGATAAAGCCGGACGCCTTTTCCGTCGTCTTCATCATCATCCGTGGATGAGGCGACGCTGTTGGCGCTGCGCACGTCGACGGCGACGTATTTGCCTTTGTCCGACCAGGCCACCATGGCCTCGACCGTCGTGTCCGTGGCAATGATGACGCGGACCGGCCGGAGCCGCCGGCCATCCGGCGTCGGCGCAACCAGCACGCGCAGCTTGTAGCCATCCTTGGGGCTGCTGTCGCGGCCGCGACCGCCAAAGGCTGCGGTGATCGCTTTCACCTCCTCGGGGGTAGCTCCCAGATCGCGCAGATTGGCAGAGACGGAATCTCCTTTCTTGAGTACTATCGTGCGCTCGTTCCATGCGTTGCCCCCGTTCGTTTGCGCGGTCGTCTTGGCCAGAAGCGTGACGTTCTCCGGCACGATGCGCGGCTCGAAGCCGCCATACGGATCTCCGTGCGGGTCCTGCGCGGGAGCATAAGCAGTGAGCGGAATTGCATCGGCGATCATGGTCGGCTTCGCGCCGCCCTCGAAGTTTGCTGTCTCGCGCACGCGTGCGAGCACGTCGTCCATCGATGCCACGGCGGCAAGCTTCGCGCGCGGGAGCACGAGCGGAAGCTCGCGCGTGAGGAACGAGACTTCCGCATCGGGCTCGGCACCCCCTTCATCCGCATTGGGTGTGCTCGCTCCCGACGATTGCGCCATCATCTTGAGCGCATTGAAGGGCGGTATGTTGGCGGAGAGCCCGGATACGGAAAGCGACAGGTTGCCGGCGACACGAATGAACGGCCGCACGCGGACGATCTCGCGGTTGCCGCTGCCGCGCGTTGTGTGCGAAACGCGGATAACCTGACGCGCCGCATTGGCTTCCCCGGCCGGAGGGAGGCGATCATTCTTGCGCGCGGAATTGGACAAGCGCTCTGGGCCGCCCGCGACTGCGCGCACTGCGGCCTCTACGCGTTCCGGCATGGTGGCAAAATTCGTCTCGCCATCGAGCGCCGCAAAAACCGCGCCGCTCATGAGAGCTGCGCCGCATAAGCCGGTGAGAATGGTGCCGCTGAACCAGCGCACGGATACGCGCCGACGGTCGATCAGCCCCGTGCCCTCTCCATCCACCGAGAGCGGAGCCTCGTTGCCGAGGTCGATGTGATCGGCCTCGAACCCCGAACGGCAGATCGCGCGTCGTTTGGCGTGGTCCAAGCCCGATGCCCCCTTCCGTCTCGCGCGAGACGGTCACTCCAACGCGAAGGTGTCACGCCACAAGACAGCGGCACTGACCTGGCGCAAAGGCGTGTGCCTCGCCGCAGTTCAGCAACCGTGTCCTAAATCTTCTGGCCTGTCGTTGGACGCAGCCGTGTGTCACGTCTCTGCGTGACTAGCCGCAACGCCCCCCGCACCGACACCTCCCAATCCAATGTAGAACAAGCATGCAGGAATGTGGCTGCAGTGCGGCACCCGGAACTTTTTCGGGGATGCTAAGCTACCGATTTTGCTAAAGAAGATGACTGTGGCGCCGGTGCACCGGTGGCTTGTTTAGGGGCTCTGTCGAGGAGTTGACAGCCGGGGGAGCGGGCCCCTATATAACGTCGTTCGGCACGCCGCCCGCCTCGGCGCGACGACGTGCCTGCGAAGCTCCTCACTATTTAGGTGACCAGGCTCCCGGCTTTCACCGGGGGGCGAAGCTTCGGCGGCTCTCCTTCACGGGAGAGCGGGACCGGCTTGGGTCCCGGGCTGTTTGACAAGTGAATCGGAAGAAAGAGAAACGTGGACGGCGGAGTCCCTTGCGGGCCGCTTTCTGGCTCGGCTTTGCTGAGTTGCGGGAGCGGCCGGACGAGACTTCGGCGGTCGACGTTTCAGGTCAACACCCGGCGTGGCGCTTAGTGCCGCGCCGGTGTCGGACCTCGTCAAACGTTGTGATCAGCCGGAACAAGTTCTCATCCAACTTGAGAGTTTGATCCTGGCTCAGAGCGAACGCTGGCGGCAGGCCTAACACATGCAAGTCGAGCGCCGTAGCAATACGGAGCGGCAGACGGGAGAGTAACACGTGGGAACGTGCCCTTTGGTTCGGAACAACCCAGGGAAACTTGGGCTAATACCGGATAAGCCCTTACGGGGAAAGATTTATCGCCGAAGGATCGGCCCGCGTCTGATTAGCTAGTTGGTGGGGTAATGGCCCACCAAGGCGACGATCAGTAG
>DATCJI010000254.1:0-5542 GCA_036562835.1 Xanthobacteraceae bacterium
GGAAACATGTTTTGCGCCGTCTGCGCGTGCCGCACGGCGACGCCGTTGACGTATCCGCTCAGGCTGAGCGCCAGATGCGTCATGTTGAGGCGGTCTGCGCCCGCGAGCTGTTTTAGCTGTTCCAACCTGATGATGTCGCCCAGTATCTTGCGGACGTTTTGGTAATCGAAGCGGTCGTGCCCGGCTTCGACCGGCGTATGCGTGGTGAAGACGCACTGCTCGCGGACGCGCGCAATCGCATGGGTCAGAGACTCGTTGCCTGCGGGGACGGGCTCGCGGCGATATCTCAGAAGCAGGGATAATGCGAGAAATGCGGCGTGCCCCTCATTCAGATGATAGGTGCTGATGGTAAAGCCGAGCGCTTGCAGCACGCGCTCTCCACCAATGCCGAGAACGATCTCCTGCCTGATGCGGTCGGGCTCGTCGCCTCCATACAGCCGGTCCGTGATTGACCGGTCGGCTGGCTCGTTTTCGCTCACATCGGTGTCGAGGAGAATGATCGGGACCTGGCGTCCTAAAGGTGACTTAAGCTCATATAACCAGGGCCGTATCCAAACAGTACCGCCCTCGATCACGACCGAGACCATGACGCCAGCGGGATGCGTGAAATCCGCCGGATTCCAGGGGTCCGGGCTGTCGACCTGGTTTCCTTTGGCGTCGATGTCCTGATGCAGGTAACCGGACCGACTTGCGAGCGTGACAAAGACCATCGGCAGCCCGAGGTCCGCTGCCGAACGCGCGGCATCGCCGGCAAGAATTCCCAATCCGCCCGAATACGTGTGGATCTCGGGCCGCAATCCGACCTCCATCGAGAAGTAGGCGATGCGGGTTCCGCGCAGGTAGGGCGTGAGATCGATCATGCGGAAATGATTCTCCAGATGGCTCACTAGTGTGCCGATACCGACGTTCGTTGCATCGCGCAGCACCCGCATTTACGAACGTCGGAATCGAAGGACACTAGCAGCTTATTAACTGTAGTGTGGCTTTTGGTTCAGAAGTCCGCAATTGAGCGCGCGCAAGAGAGATGCGGGCGTCTTTCATGAAGGTAGCACGATCTTTTCTCTCGGCGATCTGGCACGAGCTGCGCGGCGAAGCCGACGCGCAAAAGCTGGTGTCGTTCGGCGATACCGGCAGATTTGGCGGCGCCTTTCCGGTGACCGATCTCGCGACTGCATCGATTGCGGCCGCGGGATTGGCGGCGGGCGATTTCATCGCACTGCATGCCCCAAGACCGACGGTCCATGCCGACAGCCGGCTGTGCTCGCTCTGGTTTGAAAAAACTCTGCATCCCGTTAACTGGCGGGTGCCGCCCCCGTGGGACGCCATCGCGGGCGATTACAAAACCGTCGACGGCTGGATCCGGCTGCATACCAATGCGCCCCATCATCGTGCGGCTGCGTTGCGCGTGCTTGGGGTGCCTGCTGAAAAGCCAGCGGTGAGCGCCGCTGTGTCGGCATGGTTGGCTGAGCATCTCGAAAAGGAGGTCGTGGCTGCGGGCGGATGCGCGGCAGCAATGCGTACGCAGGACGCCTGGCGCGCGCATCCACAAGGGCAGGCAGTGAGTGCCGAACCGCTGATCCACTTCCGGTACACGGATGCGGGTGCTCGCGCCGCGGTTGCGTGTTCGACCACGCGGCCGCTGGAAGGCGTGCGCGTCCTCGATCTGACACGCGTGCTCGCTGGTCCTGTCGCAACGCGTTTTCTTGCAGGTCTCGGTGCAGACGTTTTGCGGCTCGATCCTCCTGATTGGAGCGAGGATTCCAATGCCCCCGAAATGACGCTTGGCAAACGATGTGCTCGCCTCGATCTCAGGACAGGGCCGGGAAAAGAATTGTTCGCGCAGCTGTTGGCACGTGCGGACATTGTGGTGCACGGGTATCGGCCGAGCGCGCTGGAAAGGCTCGGCTTTTCGCAAAATGAGCGCGCCGCGATCAGGCCGGGCTTGGTCGATGTCAGCCTCGATGCATATGGCTGGACCGGGCCGTGGAAAGGACGGCGCGGCTTTGACAGCCTGGTGCAAATGAGCAGCGGCATCGCTGCAGCGGGTATGCAGGTCGTCGGCGACGACCGTCCTCATCCGCTGCCGGTGCAGGCTCTCGATCATGCTACTGGATATTTGATGGCAGCAGCCGCGCTTCGCGGGCTGCGCGACCAGGTGCAAACCGGGCGCGGCGGCGTGTGGCAAGTCTCACTCGCGCGCACGGCGGCGCTACTGATCAGCTCAGGCGCGGCGCCGCTGACACAAACGATTACCAGTCGCACGGCAAATGATTTTTTGGAGCGCATTGAGCAGACGCATTGGGGACCGGCGCGCCGCTTGCGGCCTCCGCTTACGATCTCAGGAACATCCCTGGAGTGGGACAGGCCGGCCACTGCGCTTGGCGCGTCACCACCGTCTTGGCAATGAGCTGTTCGCCAAAATGGGCATGCTCAGTAGCAAAAGCTCAAACTCACGAGACGCATTCAAATCGTTCGAACTTCCACACCACTTACGATTTGCGCATCCCTTGCTAGGTTTTTATCGAACGTCACGAACGCCTCGCAGCCTTCGGCCTTCGCAAGATGAAGCGCATCGGCAAAATCCATTCCCTTATCCGTCCAGTCCAGCACTTTTGCAACTAAAAAGGCATCTTCAAGTTTGACGCGCGGTAATCCGGAAAATGCAGCGAGTGCGAGCGCAACTTGCGTAGGTGTGTAATGATATACGCTGCGAAGAACCCATTCGGCTTCCAGAAGCACAGTTGTGCAAACGAATACATCATTGCCATCAATCAGCGCTTTTGCCTTCGCGGATTGTTTGGGGTGATCTCCCGTCAGGTACCGCACAATCAGGTTAGTATCGATTGCGAGCATGCCGGCGCCTCGCCTCCTGAGCAATGCCTGCCTGCATCTGTTCCAAGGACTTTGGCGGGCCAGCATGGCCGAGGCAGCCGAACACATCCTTCGCGCGCGTAGGAGCAAGCAAAGGCGCTTGCTTTAGCAGTACTCCCTCCTTGGTATCCTCGACGACAAGCCGCGTCCCAGGCTTCCACCGGCGCCGCTGCCGAATGGGCTTGGGCAGTATCACCTGGCCCTTGGTTGAAACGGTCGTGGTTAGTTTTGTTGCGCCTGCCATGGAGTAACCCGCCTGTAAGACAAACGTAAGATAGGACCTTCGGAGCTCGCTCGCAATGGGCAAGCCACCGAATTATGCTGGCAAGCGGCCAGGACTTAGATCGGAATATGCACGTCCCGCGCTGGGGCACTGCGGCCCAGATAGACCTGGCGGAGGCTCTCCTCCTTGCGGAGCGCGGCGCAGGGGCCGCTCGCCACAATGGAGCCCGTCTGCAGCACATATCCGCGATTTGCGGTCTCGAGCGCGTAGCGCGCGTTCTGCTCAACGAGCAGCACGCTGGTGCCGGCCGCGTTGATGGCCGCAATGGTGCGGAAGATATCCTTAACGATGAGCGGCGCGAGCCCGAGTGAAGGCTCGTCCATGCAAATGAGCTGCGGCTCGGACATGAGCGCGCGCCCAAGCGCCAGCATCTGCTGCTCCCCGCCCGAGAGTGTTCCCGCATTCTGGCTCTTTCGTTCACGCAGGCGCGGAAACATTTCAAAGACTTCTTTCAGGAGCGCGCGTACCCTGGCGCTCTCTTTTCGGTATTTGAAGGCGCCAAGCTCGAGATTCTCTTGCACGGTGAGAAAAGAAAAAACGCGCCGGCCCTCGGGCACGAGCGAGATGCCGAGGACCGCACGTTCATGCGCAGGCAGGCGCGTGATGTTCTCACCCCGAAAACGAATGCTGCCCGCGCGCGGAAAAAGCGTGCCCGCGACTGCCCGCAGCGTCGTCGATTTTCCGGCGCCGTTTGCGCCCAATAATGCGACGATCTCGCGTTCATCCACGGCAAAGCTGATGTTGCGGCAGGCCGATATTTCTCCGTAGGCAAGCTCGAGGTCTTCCACTTCGAGGAGCACGTCACGCCCCCAGATAGGCTGCGATCACGGCCGGGTTGGCCTGCACCTCGGCGGGCCTGCCTTCAAAAAGATATTGCCCGTAGTCCATGACCAGCACGCGATCGGCGATCTGCATCACCAGATCCATGTTGTGCTCGACCACAATGACCGTCATTCCGCGCTGACGCAGCCGGGAAATTCGTTCGACGAGCCGCTCGACCTCGGCGGCATTGAGCCCGGCCGCTGGCTCGTCCACCATCAGCAGGCGGGGTGCGGTGGCGAGCGCGCGCGCAAGCTCGAGCATGCGCCGCTCGCCATATGCTAGCGAGGATGCCAGCGCGCCGGCGCGCGAGTCGAGCCCCATAAATGCGAGCAACTCCATGGCGCGCTCCCGCGCATGAGCATGCTCGCGTGCGAAAGCGGGGCCATGCATTACGTAATGCCAGATGGGGAGCTCGCGGTGCATGTGCGAGGCGGCAATCACATTGCCGAGCACCGTAAGGTTCCTGAACAACCGAATTTTCTGAAAGGTGCGCGCCAGGCCCAATCGCGCCCGCTTGTGCGGCAGAAGCCCTACCAGGTCGGCACCCTCGAAGCTGATACGCCCCGCATCAGGCTGATGAATCCCGCTCAGCAGATTGATCAACGTCGATTTGCCGGCACCATTCGGGCCGATGATCGCGAACACGCTTGCGGCGGGGACCGCGAACGAGATGTCGCGCACCGCCTGCACGCCGCCAAAGCGCTTGTAAAGACCTTGCGCAGAAAGAACCGTGCCGGCGCGCTCGGCGGGGGGTGCAGGGATTGTCATCATCCCATCTGGCTTGCCGCACGCCCGAACTGCAGCCGGCGGCGCAGCAGGCCGATCCCTTGTGCGAGGCCACCGGGCACGAACAGCACCACTAACGTGAGAGCGCCGCCGTAGAGCACGAGCCGGAGATCGCCCACTCCACGCAGCAGTTCAGGCAGTACGGTGAGCAGGATCGCACCGCCGACGGGCCCGATCAGCGTTCCCATTCCGCCCACGATGACCATGGCCAACATCGTGAACGACTCGGTGATGTTGAACGCATCGGGCACGAGCGTGCCGACAAAGCTTGCATAGAATGCGCCGGCCGCGCCCGCGATGGCGGAGCCAATGCCGAAGGCGAAGACCTTCCAGGCGGTGCAATTGATGCCCAATGAGGCCGCCGAAACCTCGTCCTCACGAATGGCGGCCAGCGTGTCGCCAACCGGGGAGCGTACCAGCCGATCGAGCAGCACATAAAAGAGCAGGGCAAAACCTGCGACCAGATAAAACATGTTCGCGGTATCGGCGAAGGAGATGACGGAAATGCCCGGCAGATAGATGTCGGGGGGCGGCTTGATGCCGTAGATGCCCAGCGGACCCTGGGTCAGGCCTATCCAATTGAGCAGCACCTGATGCACAATGACCGCAAAGCCGAGGGATGCGATGGCGAGATAATGACCGCGCAGCCGGACTGCGAAAATCGAGAGCGCCGCTCCGGCCAGGCCCGCGAGCAGCATCGCGATTGCCAACGCAAGCCAGAATGGAACGCCGAGTTCGATAATCAACAGCGTCGAGGCATAAGCACCGATGCCATAGAAC
>DATCJI010000255.1:0-7017 GCA_036562835.1 Xanthobacteraceae bacterium
GGACTTGCCCTAAAGCACCCTAGCAGACACGAAATGCGCGGTCGATTGTGACGGCGAGCCGCAGGCGCGGCTTCAGCCCGCAGCCTTGCGGACTTGCCGCGCTGCTTCGTGCGCCCGCTTTACAGCGAGAGACTTCGCCAGAACGGATGCGAGGCGTTCCCGCAGGGCGGTCATCGACACCGGTTTGAGCAGGAACCAGGCGCACCGCCTCGAGCACGCAAGCGCGTTGATCCTGCTCGACCAGCATGATCACCGGTGCAGTCGCGACGTGTGCCGGGAGGCCCGAATGCAGGCGGCGGAGAAATTCGGGCCCGGTCATATCGGGAAGCGTCCAATCGAGCAGGACGACATCCGGAGCGAGCACGACAATCTGTTCGAGCGCCTCAGCGCCGTTCCGCGCTTCGTGAATCTTCGTGCAGTTCAGGCCGAGCAGCAGGCCGTGAACGACTTTGCGCACCCGATATTCGTCATCGACGACTAGGACCTTGGTCTCTCCGAATGAACTTTTCTCAGGCGCGGACGAAGCCACCGCCAAAACTCCGGTACAATTACAGCTGTCATGGCTATCAAACCATTTCCGCGTTAGAGCCTGGTGCAAATGGATGCTAAAATTCTACTCAAATTACGTGCGTACTCCGCAGCTGATGGTTAAGACCAACTACGAGCACGTCGAAGCCGGGTGAACGGCAGCGAGTTCCGGGGATGCTTTCCCGGACCTCGCTCGCGCTCCACGACTATTAAAAGAATGCGAACGTGCGCGTTTCGATGCTCTCGCGCGGCCAGGCATCCGCAGGCGTGTGCGGATCGTCGAAGGCGGTATGAGCGGTGAAGCGGGCGGGCTTGCTGGCGTCCGAATCGAACACTTTGAACACGAGCGCTTCGTTTCGCTCCATCTCGGGAAAATAGTACCAGAGATGCGCGGGGTGGTAGGCGATATGATAGACCTCGCCGGTGCGATACGGATACCGTCGCTGCACAAGAATAAACCCCTGCGGTGGGATGCTGCGCGCATCGCAGATCGCGAGCGGATCCATGACCACTTTGCACCGGATCGGACGCCACACCTGGACGATGGCATAGCGCCGCTTGAGCCGCGCGTCCGCCTCAGCGTCACCAACGATCTCCCGCAGCCGTCTGGGCGCCGAATTCTCGGTGTAATCGTTGTGCACGGACTTTACGGGCGGGCGGGCCGCTTCGGCGGTGCGCGTCGCCTCGTCGCCAGTGCGAATCGTGTGATCGAACACGACAACCGATGACGCGCCCGAGGAGCGCTTGATCAGTTCTTGAACCTCGGCATCGTAGACCCGTTTGCGTTCATCAGAGTTGGTGAAATCGTTCACGCTTGTCGGGTGATCGACAAACACGAAACCATGCGTGTCGAGCTTGAACGTGTCCCGCAGCGGCCGGCCGTTCCGGATCGAAACTTCGTGTTGCCTATACTGCGCCGGGACGGCTTTGTGCTGCATCTCCGGCCAATCGATGTACTGGACGGGGGGTGTGCCGGTGTCGATGACGTAGTTCAGCCTGGCTTTGATCGTGTCGCGCGCCAGCATATCGGTTGCGAGCTGCATGCCTGTGCTCCCTGCAGCATCTATTTATGCATGCGGGCGCGCGCCTCACAGCCTTGGATGCATTATCCGCCGGCGCGCAGGCGGCCCAGCAGCTCCGCGGTAGGCCAGCCGTCAGCCGCCAGACCGAACTTGATCTGCATGTCCCTGATCGCGACGCGGCTCTTGAGCCCGAGCACGCCGTCGACGCGTCCCACGTCGTAGCCGCGTCTTTGCAAAATCTCCTGCAGCTCGCGCGTCTCCTCGAACGAGATCCTCGGAATGTTGCCGCTACCCTTGTACATGAGCGGCGCACCGTCGAGGCGCGTGGCATAGTACGCGGCAGTCAGCGAGTAATTGAGCGACTGATTCCACTTCAGATATGCCTGGAAATTGTCATAGGCGAGAAACGCGGGACCAAATCTGCCCACCGGGAGCACGACCGAAGCCGGCATATCGTCCGAAGGGAGCGGCTTGCCGTCGGCGCGCGTCACACCCCAGGCTACCCATTTCGAGCGCGGATGCTGTACCGACAGATCGGCTTCCTTCCACGGCAGATTGGCCGGCACGCGCACTTCCTGCAGCCACGGCTCGCCGCGTTTCCAGCCGAGGTGAACGAGATATTTCCCGGTCGAGCCGATTACGTCGGGAACGCTCTTGATCAGATTGCGCCTGCCGTCACCGTCGTAGTCCACCGCATGCGCCATGTATTCCGACGGCATCATCTGGGTCTGGCCCAGCTCGCCGGCCCATGACCCGATCATTTCGTCAGCACGCAGATCGCCCTTCTCGATCAGCCGCAGCGCGTCGAACAAATGTCCGCGAAACATGTCTGAGCGGCGGCAGTCATAGGCCAGCGTTGCGAGCGATTTGATCGCCTGGTCCTTGCCTTGGCCGCTGCCAAAATCGCTCTCCAGGCCCCAGAACGCGGTGATGACCGAGGCCGGCACGCCGAAGTCCTTGTCTTCGCGCGCAAATATCGCCTGGTGCTTTTTCATCTGTGCGGCGCCATTGGGCAGACGTCCGCCCGCGAGCATCTTGTCGGACATTTGCAAGAAATCCTGCGCAAAGAATCGCTGCCCGCGGTCGATGTTGATGATGCGTTGGTCGAGCACCAGGTAAGGAGAAGCCGCAGCAATGGCGGTATGCGAAATGCCTTTCGCAGCCGCCTCTTTCTTGAATTCGGCAAGCCAAGGCTCGAAGCTGCCGCTATTGCGGCAGTTGGCCTGCGCCCATGCTGCCGACGGCAGCACCAGGGCGATCAGCAGGAAAAGCCAATATGATCGCGTTATCTGCATCATGTCTCGTGCTCTCATCAATCGCATATTCGCCTCGAATTCTCGTTCTGATCACACTCGGCTCAGGCCTTTTCGTCCGTTGAACGCTCTTGCGATGACTTGCCCGCACGCGGCCTACTCGCCTATCCTGCCGATCACCTGCCCCGAGCGCTTGAGAACTGCACCCGTCCCGCAGGATTCAGCTGTGCTTCGTCGCAAAGACGATCAATTTTCGACAACATCATGACGCTGCGGTTGCAAACAACGGGAACCGAAACATGCCAATTTGCTTATTGATTGCGGCAGCCATCTGGAGTGGCGCGGGCGCGGCTCTGGCACAGCAACCGCCGCCCTCGCCTGCTCCGGCAGTTGCGACCGAATACGGCTTGCCTATCACCATCGAGCAGGCGAAGGCGGTGGCGGCGGCCGCCGTCGCGGAAGCCAGGAAGAATAATTGGCATATGGCTGTTGCGATTGTCGGACCAGCAGGTGAGCTCATTTATTTCGAGCGCATGGATGGCACGCAGCTCGCTTCCGCCCAGATTTCGCAAGCCAAGGCACGGACGGCCGTCATATTCCGGCGGCCGAGCAAGGCCTTTGCCGATCAATACGCAGCCGGCAACACCGCATTCCTCACCTTTCCGGAAAAACCGATTGCCTCCGAGGGCGGAGTGCCCATCGTGGTAGGCGGCAAGATCATTGGCGCGATCGGCGCGAGCGGGGGGACTGGCCAGCAGGACGGGACAACGGCGACTGCTGGCGCAAATGCCGCGAAATGAGCGCAGCCCCTATGCCGGCTACGACGGCGCCGCTTCTAACTGATGCAATTCGTGGCACAGCTTCGCAAGCCGATGCACGTGGCGTTGCCGCCGCGGCTTTCCGCGCCGTGCGCTCCGAAACCGAGCGGCGTGCCGCACCCCTGGGGCCCGAGGATCAGAGCGTCCAGTCAATGCCGGAGGCGAGCCCGGCGAAATGGCACCGCGCGCACACCACCTGGTTTTTTGAGCAATTCCTCCTCGTGCCTCATCTTGGGGGGTACCGGGTCTTCGACGAGCAGTACGCGTATCTGTTCAACTCGTATTACGTGGGAGCCGGTCCGCGTCACGCACGCCCCAGGCGTGGACTCATCACGCGGCCCACTGCCGCTGAGATAACTGCGTTCCGGCTGCATGTGGATGCGGCCGTGGAGCGGCTGCTTGTAACCTCGGCTGATTACCAGTTGCCGGAGGCGCTGCGCGTCCTCGAAATTGGAATGCATCACGAGCAGCAGCACCAGGAGCTGCTGCTCACGGACATTCTGCATGCGTTTGCGTGCAGCCCTGTGACCCCCGCCTATGACAAGGCGTGGCAGTCGCCGCGATTCAGCTCTCCAGCAGCGGCTTTCGCGGACCTGCCTGCGGGCATTCACAGGATTGGCTTTCTTGATAGAGGATATTGCTTCGATAACGAATTGCCCGCGCACCGGGTGTTCATTCAGCCGGCACGCATCGGCCGATCTCTGGTCAGCAATGCGCAGTGGCTCGAATTCATGGAGGACGGTGGGTACGGTACTCCTTCACTATGGCTCTCGGACGGGTGGGCTGCACTCGAGGCGGAGCAGTGGGAAGCGCCTGGATACTGGCGCAAAGTCGACGGCGCGTGGCACACCGTCACGCTCGCCGGGTTGACACCGGTCGATCCAGACGCGCCCGTCACGCACGTCAGCTATTACGAAGCGGATGCTTTTGCCCGTTGGGCTCACAAGCATTTGCCAACCGAAGCGGAATGGGAGATTGCCGCCCGCGCCAATACTATCAGTGATGCGTTTGGAATAGTGTGGCAATGGACCCGTAGCGCCTATCTGCCCTATCCCGGATATCGCGCAGCGTCGGGAGTACTGGGCGAATACAACGGGAAATTCATGGTCAATCAGATGGTGCTGCGCGGCAGCTCCCATGCCACGCCCTTTGGGCACACGCGCCCAAGCTATCGCAATTTCTTTTATCCCTCGGCGCGCTGGCAGTTCAGTGGTTTGCGTCTTCTGGATTATCTCGAATGATGAATTTTTTATCCGGAGCGCACGGCTTCGGAGGATAGGATGGCACCCGCACGACAAGTCGCTTTGCCCCAAGCTGTGGGCGAGACCGATCCGTCTTTCGCCCCCGATGTCATTGCCGGATTGACGGGCCGGCCCAAACGCATTCCGGCAAAATATTTTTATGACGCGCGCGGCGCGCAGCTGTTCGAGGCAATCACCAGAACACCGGAATATTACCTGACGCGCTGCGAGCTCTCCATTCTGCGCGAGCGCGGCCGTGAGATCGCAGCGCTTCTGCCTGAAGGGTCGGCGCTGATCGAGCTCGGCAGCGGGTCGAGCGAGAAAGCGAGAATTCTTCTTTCTGCTGCGCCCGGTATTCGCCTCTATGCACCCGTCGACATCTCGCGCGAGATGCTCAGTGAGGAAGCCGAAAGGTTGCAGCGCGATTATCCGGGGCTTTGCGTCATTCCCGTGCAGGCCGACTTCGCCGAGCCGTTTGTTTTGCCCGCGCCCGTGCTGCGCGTGACGCGCAGCGGCTTCTTTCCCGGTTCCACCGTCGGAAATTTCGAGCCACCCGCGGCGGTCGAGTTTTTCCGGCGACTTGGGCGGACGCTCGGACACCGGGCGGCTTTGATTGTCGGCGTTGATCTCATCAAATCCGCGCAGGTGCTTGATGCGGCCTATAATGACGCCGCGGGGTTCACCCGCGAATTTAATCTGAACCTTCTCTCCCGCATGAACCGCGAGCTCAATGCCGAATTCGATCTGGCGAGCTTCGAGCACCGTGCATTTTTCAACTCCGGCCGGGATCGCGTCGAAATGCATCTCGCCAGCAGGAAGGCCCAGCGCATTCGGGTCGCCGGGCGCGTGATCGATTTTAAGAAGGACGAAACTATTCATACCGAGAACAGCTACAAATACTCGATTGCGTCCTTTGCCGATCTGGCGCGCCGTGCCGGATGGGAGCCGGCAAGCTCGTGGGCGGACGCAGGCTCTATGTTTTCAGTACATGCCTTAAGGAACGCCGCGTGAAGATTGTCGGCTTCGAACACGAAGGCGAATTGCGGCTGGGTGTCGTCGAGCGCGACGAGGTCATCGACATTCAAGCCGGTGATGCATCCATTCCGGCCGACCTCGGTGAGCTGTTGCGTCGAGCGAACGGTGATCTGGCGGCACTCAACGAGGCCGCGCGCCGCGCGCCCACGCGCGCCCGCCATGCTGTCGCGGGGCTGAAGTTCGGGCTCCCTGTGGCCAAGCCCGGTAAAATCCTCTGTCTCGGCCTGAATTACCTCGAGCACGTCAAGGAGGGCCCACAGCGGGACAATATTCCGAAATTTCCGACGATATTCATGCGCTCCCTTACTTCGCTTGCTCCGCATGGACAGCCCATCTTCCGCCCGCGCGTTTCCGAGACTCTCGACTATGAGGCCGAGCTGATTGTGATAATCGGCAAACGCGCCAAGCATCTTGCACTCGACAGCGCGTATTCCTGCATTGCCGGATATTCGTGCGGGAACGAGGGCTCGGTGCGCGAATTTCAGCGGCAGACGACGCAATGGACCATGGGCAAGAATTTCGACGCGACCGGCGGGTTTGGTCCATGGATGATCACGGCCGATGAGCTGCCGCCTGGAGGCAAGGGGCTCGCTATCCAAAGCAGGCTCAACGGAAAGGTGATGCAGTCCGACAACACGCGCAACATGATGTTTCCCATTGCTGAGACGCTTGTGTACATCACGCAAGGCGTCACGCTCGAGCCCGGTGATGTCATTTTCACCGGCACCCCTTCCGGCGTCGGCCACGCGCGCAAACCCAATCCGATCTGGATGAAGCCCGGAGACGTCTGCGAAGTGGACATCGAGGGAATTGGAATACTGAGGAACCCGATCGCGGCCGAGAAAGGGTGAGGGGGATTGATGGCGAAGCTGAACGTGCTCAGTGTCTGCGGCTCGCTGCGCAAAGGCTCCTACAATGCCATGGTGCAGCGTGCGCTTCCATCGCTGGCCCCCCAAGACATGAGCATCAAGCCCGCTGCCTCATTCACAGAGTTTCCGCTGTATAATTTCGACATCCAGAACTCGACCGGCTTTCCTGCCCCCGTGCAGACGCTTGCCGAAGCGATCCGCTCGGCAGACGGCGTGATCTTCTGCTCGCCCGAATACAATTTCGGCGTCCC
>DATCJI010000273.1:0-3738 GCA_036562835.1 Xanthobacteraceae bacterium
CGTCCGACATCAACCAGCACCTGTCGCTCGTTGCAGGATTTGTGCCGGGCGCGGCGCTTGACATCATCCAGGAGCAAGTGACGCGTCTCGCTGCGAAAGGAAGCGCAAAGCTCAGCTTGGCATTCGTGTTTGGCCTCGGCATGGCACTTTGGAGCGCCAACGCAGGCATGAAGGCAATCATAGACGCGCTCAATGTCGTCTATGACGAGAAGGAAAAACGCGGCTTCATCAAGCTCAATCTGGTATCCCTGGCGTTTACGGTCGGCGCAATCGCCGCGACCCTGCTTGCGCTCGGAGCCGTAGTCGTGGTTCCGCTGGTTTTGAGCTATTTTGGGCTTGCAAGCATCGGAGCAATTCTGCTGCGCGTGCTGCGCTGGCCGCTCCTGCTCGCGGTCATCATCGTCGGCCTTGCCGTCCTGTACCGGTTCGGCCCCAGCCGCAGAGAGCCGCGATGGCAATGGCTGAGCGTGGGAAGCGTATTCGCCGCGGTCGCTTGGCTTGTGAGCTCGGCCTTGCTGTCCTGGTATCTGTCCGATTTCGCGAACTACGGCGCGACCTACGGCTCTTTGGGCGCGGGCATCGGCCTGATGATGTGGATGTGGGTCTCTGCAATCGTCATCCTTTTTGGCGCCGAGCTCAATTCGGAAATCGAGCATCAGACTGCGCGTGACTCGACGGTACACGGCGAGAAACCATTGGGCGCTCGAGGCGCCGCCATGGCGGACACGGTAGGCCGCGCCGCCGCATAAGCTGCCCGACAATCTGCGCGTCAGTCCGGCAAATGTCCGTCTCGTGACGAATGCTTTACGAGTACCCGGCATGATCGCGTGCGCTGAGGGGCGCGCATGTCGAGCTGGGCAGACGAAAAGGCGGAGAGAAATCGCCGATCCATTGCGCGGCTCACGCGCACACTGCCGGCCATTTTCCCGGCCGCAGTTCTGCATCGGGCGCTGAATCGCCCGTTCGTGCCACCGACGCCGCGTCTCGCCGTTGACTCCTATTGGCGCGCCCACCCGGTTCGGGCCGATCGCCTGGCGCGCGCGCTCGCGGCGCACAGCGGCGCCCCGAGCGGCTGGTCCTGGATTCTAGATAACGACCGGCGGGAAGGACTTCCGGGCACCTTCCGCATCCCGCCGGCACCGTATCGAGAACGCGCATATGCAAAAGGTCCTGGATTCTGCTGTGTTTGTGGCCGGCCGGTTTACCGCTTTGCGTGGCATGTGGATCTTTGGGATGCAGGACCCAACAAAAAAGCAAGCTGGCACGCCGCCTGTGTGGTCGCGTGGCAATTCTGGAATGCGCCGAACGAGCAAACAGCACTTCTGCGGCGACTGCAGGCGCGCCGCTGCGCACAGAGCGGCGGACGCCTCTGGAAGTCCGCCGAAGTCGATCACCGCATCCCGTTGTTTCAGGTCTGGGCCGAATACCGGACCGCGCCCTGGCCGGAGCTGTTGCGATATTGGGGCCTGCCCAATCTTCAGCTGATCAATCGCGACGTTCACGTGATGAAATGCGTCGCCGAGGCACGGCATCGCCGCTCGCGCCGAGCTGCAGGCATCGGGACCGAAGTGCCCTCCCCTTGACCTGCTTTGACCTCGCGCTACCGTGCTACGCAGCAGCAGCTGTAGCCCGCATGAGCGAAGCGAGACGCGGGGGAGAACTGCCCCGAATCGTTGCGCTCATCGAGGTTAGGATCTCAGGAGATACGCATGAGCAAGATCACGTACGAGATCGTCGAACCTGACGGCGGATGGGCTTACCGGGCGAATGGCGTATTCTCGGAAACGTTCCCCAGCCACGATGCGGCAAGGAAAGCTGCGGAGCGTGCAGCTGCCGAGCGAGTCATTGCGGGCGAGACCCGCGGGATCGTGTACGAGGACAAGGAGGGCCGCTGGCACGAAGAAGTGGCCTTGGGTACTGATCGGCCGGAGACCGCAGTCGAGGGTTAAAAAAACGCCAAGGCAGCGAACCATGCGCCTGAGCGACTGCTACGACTTTCATGATTTCCGGGAACTGGCCCGGCGTCGCCTGCCGCGTCCTATCTTCGATTACATCGATGGAGGCGCGGATGACGAGGCAACCCTGCGCCGGAATACGGCAAGCTTCGAGCGTTGCGATCTCGTGCCCAACGTGCTGCGCGGGGTCGAAACGATCGACATGTCGGTCACCACCATGGGCCAGAAGCTTGCAATGCCGGTCTACTGCTCTCCGACGGCACTACAGCGCCTGTTTCATCATGAAGGCGAGCGGGCAGTCGCGGCTGCGGCATCAAAGTTCGGCACCATGTTCGGCGTATCCTCGCTCGGCACCGTGAGCCTGGAGGAGCTGCGCAAGAAATATGAGACGCCGCAGGTTTATCAGTTCTATTTCCACAAGGACCGCGGTCTCAATCGCGCCATGCTGCAGCGCGCGAAGGACGCCGGCATCGAGGTCATGATGCTGACGGTAGACAGTATCACCGGAGGCAATCGCGAGCGCGACCTGCGCACCGGCTTCACGATCCCGTTCAGGCTGACGCTTGGCGGAATGCTTCAATTCGCCATCAAGCCGCACTGGGCTATCGAGTACGCGACGCATGAAAAATTCGCGCTGCCGCAGCTCGACAAACATGTGGACATGCGCGGCGGAGCTATGTCGATCGGACGCTATTTCACCGAGATGCTCGACCCTTCCATGAACTGGGATGACGTGGGCGAAATGGTCAAGCTCTGGAATGGCCAGTTCTGTCTCAAAGGCATCATGTCGGTCTCAGACGCGAAACGCTCGGTCGAGATCGGATGTACGGGCATTGTGCTATCCAATCATGGCGGCCGGCAGCTCGATGGCTCGCGCGCTGCCTTCGATCAGCTCGCTGAAATCGTCGATACTGTGGGCGATCGAATAGATGTGATGATGGATGGTGGCGTGCAGCGCGGAACGCATGTGCTCAAGGCGCTGTCACTGGGCGCCAAGGCCGTGGGTATCGGACGCGCGTATCTGTATGCTCTCGGGGCAGCCGGGCAGTCGGGCGTGGAGCGCGCGCTCGGCCTGCTGCGCATCGAGATTGAACGCGACATGCGGCTCATGGGCTGCACCTCGGTGAGCCAGCTGTCGCGTGCAAATCTGCGCTTCAGATAGCTGCCGGGCCTGGCTCCTCACGTTCCTCCACGGTTCTGATGTCGATCTCGGACGTGAGCGTGCGATGCACCGGGCATTTGTCCGCGATCTCGATGAGCCGTTTCCGCTGATCGTCGGTGAGATTGCCGGTCAAAGTGATTGCGCGATCAATGCGGTCGAGCATGCCCTCCTTGGTCTCGCAATTTTCGCAGTCGGCGGCGTGGATGCGCGAGTGCGCAAGGCGCACCATCGTCCGCTCGAGCGGGATTGCCTTCCGCTCCGCGTAGAGGCGCAGCGTCATGGATGTGCAGGCGCCGAGGCCGGCGAGAACCAGGTCGTAGGGCCCGAGCCCGCTGTCGAGGCCCCCTGCTGCGACCGGCTCGTCGGCTAAAATCCGGTGCCTGCCCGCCTTGATCACCTGTTGGAACCGCCCCACGCGCGTCTCTCGAACCGTGACCTCATTCGCAGCCTCCGGCATTGCAGGCGCGATTTCGGGCAGGCCAAGGTAGCGGTCGGCCCAGGCGTGGATCACGTTGGCCACATAGGTCGAATCGCTTCGCCTGCTCAGGAGGTGATCAGCGCCGGCAAGCGACACGAAGCTCTTCGGATGCCTGGCCGCTGTGAAGATGCGGCTGGCATTTT
>DATCJI010000081.1:0-3052 GCA_036562835.1 Xanthobacteraceae bacterium
GGACGCCGACGCTATTCGTGGAGCTCAACACGGGCGCCGAGCCGCAGAAATCAGGCGTGCTCCCGCAAGACACGGATGCGTTCATTGCCGCATGCCGCGAGCGTCATGGGCTGACCATTTCCGGGCTCATGTGCATTCCGCCCTTCGATGAGCCGCCTGCCCCGCATTTTGCCCTGACCGCGAAGATCGCGCGCCGCAACGGGCTTTCACTCCTCTCCATGGGTATGAGCGCGGACTTTGCCTTGGCTATCCAGTTCGGGGCGACCCACGTGCGCATCGGCACCGCCATATTCGGCGCGCGCGGGGTGCGTACAGCTTAGCTCTGAATCCTGATTCGCGTCTTGCGGCTTAGGCCCTGCGCCAACCGAAGCAGGTCACGCGCGGGCATGGCGATGCAACCGGCCGTGGGCAAGCGGTCAGGGCGCGCGACGTGCAGAAATACGGCACTGCCCCGACCGGCAATTCTTGGCCGCACGTTGTGATCGATTTCGATCACAAAATCATAGAGATGATCGGCCCGCCACAGGCGGTCGCCGGACTCCGGGGTTGAACGGCGGAAGGGGCGGTTGTAGCGCCGATCCGCGGGGTCTTCGCACCAGGCGAGATCGGGGGTGATGCGGCGCACCGGCAAAAACGTGCGCGGCCGGAAATATCGATCGGCGCGCCACCAGAGCCGCACCGGAGCAAAGTCGCCCTCAGGCGTGGCCCGGTCGCCTTCGCGCTTGTTGGCTCTGATGCCGCTGCGGCCCACTGCGACGGGCAGCGCGCGACCAGCAGACAAAAGCACCCCCAGAGACCGCTGGCCCGGCCGTGTGCGCACCCGGATGACTGAAATGGATCGTCGCCGCATAGGTTAACAAAAGGTAAATGCCGTTCATCCGGCCAGTCCGCGCTTGCCCTTCTCCGGCTGAATGCTTTACTTCGCGCAAACGGGCCGGAATCGCAGCGAATCGCAGCTCAAGGCATGCCCAATACCAGCAAAATCCTGATTGTCGACGACGACCCGGAACTCCGTGACGCGCTGGTCGAGCAGCTTGCGCTTCACGAGGAGTTCGAGGCGGAGGCCGTGGATACGGCGGCCAAAGGGGTGCAAGCCGCCAAGGTCGGCCAGATCGACCTGGTTATCATGGATGTGGGGCTGCCTGACGTCGATGGCCGCGAGGCCGTACGCATCCTGCGCAAGAACGGCTTCAAGGCGCCCGTCATCATGCTGACCGGGCACAATACTGATTCGGACACCATCCTGGGGCTCGAATCGGGCGCCAACGATTACGTGGCCAAGCCGTTCCGCTTTGCCGTCCTGCTCGCGCGCATCCGGGCGCAATTGCGCCAGCATGAGGCGAGCGAGGACGCCGTGTTCAGCATCGGACCTTATACATTCCGGCCGAGCTCGAAAATTCTGCTCAACCCGAAGGGCAACAAGGTCCGGCTCACCGAGAAGGAAACCGCCATCCTGCGCTATCTCTATCGCGCCGGTCAGAAGCCGGTTTCGCGCGAAACCCTGCTGCAAGAAGTCTGGGGCTACAATTCGGGAGTGACCACCCACACGCTCGAGACTCACATCTATAGGCTGCGCCAGAAGGTGGAGAAGGATGCCGGCAGTCCGTCAATCCTGATCACGGAGGCGGGCGGCTACAAGCTCGTGCCCTGACCCCCGGCAATGAGCATCGAAGACGACGTCAGCTTTTTCCAGCGCGTGCCAACCCTGAACCAGTTGAGTCGGCAGGCTTTGCGCGTTTTGGCGATCGGCGCGCAATCGCGTTACGTGCATGGCGGCGAAATCCTGTTCGAGGCCGGCGAGCGCGCGGACGGCGCCTACGTCATCCAGGAGGGCCGGTTTCTGCTCGCCCCCGGCGGGGCCGCAGACGGCAAGGAGGTTCAGGTCGGTCCCGGCACGCTGTTGGGCGAAGTTGCGCTCGTGACCGAAGCCCAACGTCCGGCTACGGCCACGGCCGTGGAGCCCGCGACCGTCATGTACATTTCACGCGCACTTTTCCTGAAAATGCTCGACAGTTTTCCCGAGACGGCGCGCAAGCTGCGCGACGTTTTTGTCGCGCGGCTGCAGCAAACGACCGGCGAGATCGGTGACGTGCGTGCGGTGCTCGATTCAGACGGCAACGAGACTTGATGCGTCATGGCCGGGCTTGGCCACGGCCATCCACGCCTTTATTGCTGCGCCGAAGACGGATGCCCGCGACCAGCGCGGGCATGACGGTCACGCCTCGATCGTCACCGTGACCGGCACATGATCTGAAGGCCGCGTCCAGCCGCGCAGGCGCTTGAGCACGGACATGTCGCTGATGCCCTCGGCAAGCGCCGGCGCCACCCAGATGTGATCGAGCCGCCGCCCCTTGTCGGCGCTCTGCCAATCGGGCGAGCGGTAGCTCCACCACGTATAAAGCTTCGTGGGCTCGGGTATGCGCGCGCGCATGGCGTCGACCCAGCCGCCTTTGCGCTGGAACGCAACGAGCTTCTCGCATTCGATGGGCGTATGCGAGACAACGCGGAGCATCTGCTTGTGGCTCCAGACGTCGTGCTCGAGGGGGGCGACATTGAGATCGCCGACCAGGATCATGCGGTTGCTGCCATTGCACCGCAGCTCCTCGCATGCGTGCATCTCGTCGAGAAACGCGAGCTTGTGCGCGAATTTCGGGTTGATTTCGGCATCGGGCACATCGCCGCCTGCCGGCACATAGAGATTATGCAGTGTGACGGCATCGCGCAGCCCCGCGCGGTCGCCGAGCACCGCCGAGACGTGACGGCAGTCGTGCTTGCCGCAGAACGCCTGCGTCTTGACCCCCTCGAAAGGCAGCCGTGAGAGCACGACGACGCCGTGACAGCCCTTCTGTCCGTTCAGCGCGATGTGCTCATAGCCCAGAGCCTTGAAACGCTTTTGCGGAAACTTGTCGTCCGGACATTTCGTTTCCTGCAGGCACAGCACGTCGGGCTGCACGGCGCGCAAAAACTTCAGCACGCTGTTGATGCGCAGCCGCACCGAATTGATGTTCCAGGTGGCGATCGTCAGCCGCATGCGCGGCAATATAGGACGCGC
>DATCJI010000276.1:0-5770 GCA_036562835.1 Xanthobacteraceae bacterium
ATGATGATGGTCCACAGAATATACACGGCGAGCCCTCCGGCCATTGGCGTGGCGATAGAACGAGGGTCGGGTTTTTCGGGTTCCCCTACCGCAGCGTTTTTTGCGCTTTCGATGATGCGACCTAGTCACCGCATCAGCTGCACCCGCTCGTTGCCCCGCAGGTGTCGCATTTCAGGCAAGTACCATTGCGGACCAAGGTGAAATTGCCGCATTCGCCGCACGCCTCGCCTTCATAGCCTTTGGCCTTGGCCTCGGCGCGCTTCTCAGCTGCGGCCGCGCGCACCTCGAGTTTCGCTGCCGTAAGCTCCTCGAGCTGCTCCGCCGGCGAGAGCTTTTGCACGGGCTCCGACTTCAACGCGGCTGCACCCGCGACTTCGGCCCGGGTCTCGCGGCCCGCAAAGGCAGTCACGCGGGAGGGCCCGCGCGCATCGGTTGGAGAGGATGGAGAGGACGTGGCGTTGGCCGCGCCGCCCGGCAACACCGAAAGCTTGTCGGTGCGCGAACGGGTGAGCCCCTTCGACACGTATTTGGCTGCCCCGGGGCCGGGCTTGCCTTCCTCAACGCCCTTGCCGAGAGCGTCGAACGAGCCTTCCGTGGGATCCACGTGCGCAAGATCGAAGCGCTCGAGATAGCTCACCGCAAGCTCGCGGAAGACATAATCGAGAATGGAGGTCGCGTACTTGATCGAGTCATTGCCCTGCACGGGACCAGACGGCTCGAAGCGGGTGAAGGTGAACGCGTCCACATATTCGTCGAGCGGCACCCCGTATTGCAGCCCTAGGGACACCGCGATGGCGAAATTGTTGAGAAGCGAGCGCAACGCCGCCCCTTCCTTGTGCATGTCAATGAAGATCTCGCCGAGGCGCCCATCGTCATACTCGCCGGTCCGGAGATAAACCTTGTGGCCGCCCACCACGGCCTTCTGCGTATAGCCCTTGCGCCGGTCGGGCATGCGCTCGCGCTCGCGCATGACCACGATGCGCTCGACGACCTTCTCGACCACTTTCTCCGCGAGCGTTGACGCGCGCGCGGCCATGGGCCGCTCGATGAACGCCTCGATGCCGTCCTCCTCCTCGTCGGAGATGAGCTGCGACTGCAGCGGCTGCGAGAGCTTCGAGCCGTCGCGATAAAGCGCGTTCGCCTTGAGCGCCAGCTTCCAGGAAAGCAGATAAGCCGCCTTGCAATCCTCCACCGTCGCGTCATTCGGCATGTTGATGGTCTTCGAGATCGCCCCCGAGATGAAGGGCTGCGCGGCCGCCATCATGCGAATGTGGCTTTCCACCGAGAGATATCGACGGCCATTGCGCCCGCACGGATTGGCGCAGTCGAACACGGGATAGTGCTCGGCGCGCAGGTGCGGCGCGCCCTCGACCGTCATGGCGCCGCAGACATGGATATTGGCGGCCTCGATCTCGCGCCTGGTGAAGCCCAGGCCGACAAGAAGGTCGAACCGCGGGTCGCCGAGCTTCTCGCCGCTGATTCCGATCTGGTTCAGAAACTCTTCGCCCAAAGTCCATTTGTTGAACACGAACTTGATATCGAAGGCAGTCGGCAACGCCTTCTCGATCTTGTCGATGATCTCGGACGTGAATCCCTTCTGCATGAGCGTCGAGTGATTGATGCCGGGCGCCTCGGCGAGACTGCCGCGGCCGACCGCATAGGTCTCGATCTCGGCAATCTGGTCCGGCGCGTAGCCAAGCACGCGCAGCGCTTCGGGCACTGCGCGGTTGATAATTTTGAAATAGCCGCCGCCGGCAAGCTTCTTGAATTTCACCAGCGCAAAATCGGGCTCGATCCCCGTCGTATCGCAATCCATTACGAGCCCAATGGTGCCGGTGGGCGCGATGACCGAGACCTGCGCGTTGCGGTAACCGTAACGCTCGCCCATGGACAGCGCACGGTCCCAGGCGCCCTTTGCGTGCTCGATAAGGCGCGGCTCGGGACAGCCTTTGGCATCGAGAGCCACGGGCGGCGTTGCGAGCTTCTCATACCCGGTGCGCTCTCCGTGCGCTGCGCGGCGGTGATTGCGAATGACGCGCAGCATGTGCTCGCGGTTTTTCTTGTAGGCCGGGAACGGGCCCAACAATGCGGCCAGCTCAGCCGACGTGGCATAGCTCACGCCGCTCATGATCGCTGTGAGCGCGCCCGCGATCTGGCGGCCGCGATCCGAGTCGTATGGAATGCCGGTCGACATCAACAGGCCGCCGAGATTGGCATAGCCAAGCCCGAGCGTGCGGAAGTCGTAGCTACGCTGCGCGATCTCGCGCGCCGGGAACTGCGCCATCAGCACCGAGATTTCGAGCACGATCGTCCACAGCCGCACCGCATGCTCGTAGCTGTCGATGTCGAAGGCTAGAGCGCTCCCGTCTGCGCTATCAATGGCATTGGCTGGCGCCGTGTGGAAGGCGAGCAGATTCATGGAGGCGAGATTGCAGGCGGTGTCGTCGAGAAACATGTATTCCGAGCACGGATTCGATGCGCGGATTGCGCCCGAGGCCGGGCACGTGTGCCAATCGTTGACGGTGGTGTGAAATTGCAGCCCCGGATCGGCACTTGCCCACGCGGCATAGCCGATTTTCTCCCAGAGCGCGCGAGCCTTCACGGTCTTGGCAATCTTGCCCGCCTTCGTGCGCCAGAACAAATCCCAGTCGCTGTCCGCCTCCACGGCTTTTAGAAATTCGTCGGTGACGCGCACCGAATTATTCGAGTTCTGGCCAGAGACCGTGAGATAGGCTTCCGAATCCCAATCGGTGTCGTAGATCGGAAAGTGGATATCGGTGTAGCCCTGGCGCGCAAACTGTATCACCCGCTTGATGTAATTGTCGGGGACGTGATCCCTGCGTGCGGCCTTGATTTCGCGGCGAAGCACCGGATTTTTTTCCGGATCGAAGCAGTCGTCTCCCGAGCCCTCGCACAGCACGCATGCCTTCATGATCGCCTTGAGGTGCTTCTGATTGATGCGTGAGCCGGTAACCAGACAGGCGACTTTCTGCTCTTCCGTGACCTTCCAGTCGATGAACTGCTCGATGTCCGGATGATCGGCATCGACGATGACCATCTTGGCCGCGCGGCGCGTCGTGCCGCCCGACTTAATCGCGCCTGCCGCGCGGTCGCCGATCTTGAGAAAGCTCATAAGGCCGGAGGATTTGCCGCCGCCGGCGAGAGCCTCGCCTTCCGCGCGCAGGGCCGAGAAGTTCGACCCAGTACCGGAGCCGTATTTGAACAGGCGCGCTTCGCGCACCCACAGGTCCATGATCCCGCCTTCGTTGACGAGATCATCTGAAATGGACTGGATGAAGCAGGCGTGCGGCTGCGGGTGCTCGTACGCCGATTTCGACTTCACGAGCTTGCCGCTTGCGAAATCCACGTAATAGTGGCCCTGGCTCGGTCCATCTATGCCATAGGCCCAGTAGAGCCCGGTATTGAACCATTGCGGCGAGTTCGGTGCCGCCATCTGCATGGCCAGCATGTAGACGAGCTCATCGAAGAACGCGCGAGCATCCGCCTCCGAATCGAAATAGCCGCCCTTCCAGCCCCAGTAGGTCCATGCTCCGGCAAGCCGCTCGAACACCTGTTTGGCGGTGCGCTCGCCCGTCCAGCGCTCGTTCTCCGGCAGCGCAAGCAGCGCCTCTTCATCGGCGACCGAGCGCCAGAGCCAGGAGGGCACGCTTTCTTCTTCAATCTTGCGCAGGCGCGCGGGCACGCCTGCCTTGCGGAAATATTTCTGCGCCAGCACATCGGCGGCGACCTGCGACCAGTCCGCCGGCACTTCCACGTCCTCGGCGCGAAAGACGGTCGAGCCGTCCGGGTTGCGGATCTCGCTTGCCGTCAATCGGAATGCGATCCCCGCATACGGTGACTGGCCTTCCTGGGTATAGCGCCGCTCTATCCGCATGTTTTCCTCATCCTTGTCGCGGCAATCCCGACGGGCCGCCGCACGTTTCCCCGCTGCGCGGCATGGCCTTAGCTCCGCGCGCGAGTGGCTTCGTTGCTGAACTTATTCAGACGAACGCGAGCCCGCGCTCCGGGGCCATTCGGCGGACGGAGGGGGTTAACGCAGACGCTTTTTGGAGAGCGCCCGGCGGGACTTCGAACCACTCGCGCCGAACACATGGAAACTAGGCGCCAACAGCGTGTACGTCAAGTACTAGTACGCTTCGTGTGAAGGGAACTCTAAATGTTGGGGGTAGCTGTGAAAGGCCAAGCCGACTCGCTTGAGATGACGGGAACTATCTGACACGCCGCGCGCTTTGTGAAGCGTCCTGTGAATAGGATGGCATAGCTGGACTTGCCGGGGGCGCGGTGGCATAGGCCGTGGGCCGCCCGAATGGCGGAAGCACCATGTACAATTTCCTCCTCCGCTTCTTCACTTGGTGGAACAGCCAGACGTTCGGAACCCAATTCTGGACGCGGCTTTACGGCGAGTTTGTCGGCGAGGACGAGTTCGGGAACCGGTACTACCGAACGAAGGGCGGCAAGGTGGACCAAACTCTCGGCTTCGAGCGGCGCTGGGTGATCTACAACGGTGAGGCCGAGGCCTCGGTGGTGCCTCCTTCGTGGCACGGCTGGTTGCATCACACGTTCGACGTGCCGCCGACCCAGGAACAAGTCACCGTGCGATCATGGTGGAAGCCGCATCGCCCGAATCTGACCGGTACGCCGGCTGCCCATCGGCCAAGTGGCTCGATCCTTGCGCAAGGCCGGCGGCCCAAAGCAACGGGCGATTACAAGGCATGGAAACCCGAGTGATCGCCAGTGGCGTAGCCGGGAACCTCTGAATCGCCTTATTCCCTGTGTTAACCGGTTGGTTTGGGGGTGATCTCTTGCCGATGACCCGAGCCATTTCGCTTGGTACTGCCGTCGCCGGTGCCCTGGGTGCCGTGGCCTTCTCGCTTATTGGAACCGGTCCGGCCTCGGCACAGTTCTTCAATCCGCTTGAAGCACTTTTTGGGCCGCCGCCGCGACCGCCCTCCACGGTGCCGAGCGCCCGCCCCCAAGCCTATCCAGGACAGGCCTATCCTGGATACGAGCAGCGATATCAGGACTACCCCGGCTCGCAAGGAAGCATGCGACAAGGTCCCGGAGGAGGTGTCTCATCCGAGCCGCTGCCGCCGCCGGGCGGCGGCCCCACCGCTTCAGTCGACCCCGACGGCCGTCCCTTACCGCCCGGGGTGCGCCCGCCGCGCGGCACGCCGCAACCCGCTGACACCTCCCCTCAACCTGGCGATGAGGTCATCCCCGAACCGCCGGTGCAAAAGATTCCCAACAAGGGCGCGCTGTTTTCCGGGCTCGACAAGATCACCGGCCGCATCATCAACTTCGATGTCGAGATCGGTGAGACGGTGCAGTTCGGAGCGCTGCAGGTCACGCCGCGTGCATGCTACACGCGACCTGCAACGGAAACAGCGAACACGGATGCCTTTATCGAAGTTGACGAAGTGACACTGCAAGGGGAGGTAAAGCGTATTTTCACCGGCTGGATGTTCGCAGCCAGTCCCGGCCTGCACGCAGTCGAGCATCCCATCTACGACGTGTGGCTCACCGACTGCAAAGCGCCCCTTGTCGCTTCGGCAACCCAGGTCGAGACACCTCCCGCGGCCGAGCAAGCTGCGCCCAAGCCTGCCGCGCCGAAGAAGCCGCCGCGCCAATCCACAAGCTCGCCGCAAAGCGCACCGCAGGCGAATATTCCGCGCCGCTGATCGCATTCGTAGGATGGGTCGAGCAATAGCGAAACCCATCAACACCTTATGCATGCGACGGTGGGTTTCGC
>DATCJI010000298.1:0-2766 GCA_036562835.1 Xanthobacteraceae bacterium
CGCCGTTGACTGCAATCGGTGGATCGTCCACCCGATGCACACGCTCGAATACCGGGGCGAGCTGATTGTTGCAGTCAATGAAGATCGCGTTCATGCCTTCCTCGGGGATGACCGGTCCGTGCGGTCTGTTTGCGGTATGGAGGACGTAAATGCCTGGCGAGTTCAATGGCAAGGTCGTCGTTGTCACGGGTGCGAGCCGCGGCATCGGCCGGGGCATCGCGTTGGCCTTTGCGCGAGAGGCTGCGCAGACCGCGCTTGCTGCCTCCTCGGAATCGAATCTGGAGGCAGCGCGCAAGGCCATCACCGCGGAGGCTCCCGAGCCGGTGGTGATCGCGGCCGATCTTCGCACGCTAGAGGGTTGCGAGCGTGTATTCAGGCGTGTTCAGGACCAGCTGGGGCGCTGCGACGTCCTGGTCAACAATGCGGGCGCGACGCGCGCGGGCAATTTTCTCGATTTGCCGGATGCGGCCTGGCTTGAGGGATTTGCGCTGAAATTCTTCGGCGCGGTGCGCCTGACCCGGCTTTTCTGGCCCCTGCTCAGGGCAGCGCAAGGCCATCTGCTCAATATCATCGGCACCGCGGCGCGCACGGCCGAGCCCGAATTCCTCATTACAGGCTCGGTCAATGCGGCGAGCTCGAATTTCACCAAAGGGCTCTCGAGGCTGGGCATGCGCGATGGCGTGCACGTCAATGCCATTCATCCCGGATTGACTGCGACCGATCGCGTGGAGCAGCTCATCGAGCAACGCGCCGCCGCAGCCGGCAAATCGCCCCAAGCAATGCGGGCGGAAATGCTCGAGAAAAGCGGGACGAGCCGTATGGCAAAGGTCGAGGACATTGCCGCGCTCGCCGTGTTCTTATGTTCGGAGCGGGCACGGCATATTCAGGGAACGGCCGTGGCGGTCGATGGTGGCGCCACGCCGGGTGTGTATTGATACACTCCAGGAATAAGGACCACGCCGCAGGGGTTTTGATCTTTGCCGGAGCATGCAGCACACCGGCTGGTACCGAGGAGGAAGGAATGAGTTGGAGCGCCCGCGCCGCATCAGTCGGTTTTGCCCTGCTGCTGTTGACGCCCATAGCGTTTGCCCAGCAACCGCAAACGATCCGCATTCGCGGCGCCATTGAGGGCATGGACGGGCCGACCTTGACGGTGAAATCCCGCGACGGCCAGACGACTTATAAAGTGAGATTGACCGAAAATGCAGCAGTACGCGGCATCATCCCGGCGGCGCTCTCCGACATCAAGCCGAACTCGTATATCGGTGTAACGGGCATGCCGCAGCCCGACGGCAGCCAAAAAGCAATCGCCATTCACATTTTTCCGGAATACATGCGCGGCACGGCGGAAGGGTTTCGGCCCTGGGATCGTCTTCCCAACAGCACGATGACGAACGCCACCGTGACGCAAGCGGTCAAGGGTGTTGAAGGCGACGAGATCACCGTCACCTACAAGGACGGAGAAAAGAAGATCATTGTCACGCCGGAAACAGTGATCGTGGCCTTTGTACGCGGCGAGCGCAGCGAGATCACGACGGGAGCCAAGGTGTTCATCCCTGCGGCCACAAAGAAAGAGGAAGGGCTCTACGAAGCTGCGTCGATCAATATCGGTCGTGACGGCCTTACCCCGCCGATGTGAGAGGCTGCCCTATACCCGGCGCCGTGTCGGAGTGTGCGCGCTGCCGCGCGTCGGAACGTCGAGATCGCTCGCGAGCAGATCGGGCAATTGCGCAGGGGCGGCGAGGCGCGGCGGGTTGCGGCGTCCGCGCGCGCGGCTGTCGACATCCTCGTCATGGGGGCGTTTGACCGCATCGGCACGCGCGAGCGACTCGATCTGTGATCCGGCTTCGGTCAAGCGCGCCAACAGGAACGTGAGATCTTCAAGTCTTGCGGCGACCACATGAATGACGCCCGATTCCTGCTGCAGCACTCCATGCACTGCGATGTAGCGCGCGCCCAGAATAATGGGCCGGAAGCGCTCGAACGTCTTTGGCCAGACAATAATATTGGCAATTCCGGTTTCATCTTCGATGGTCATGAAGATGACGCCATTTGCCGATCCCGGCCTTTGCCGGATGGTCACGAGGCCGGACACGGCAATACGCTCGCCCGAGCGGCGCGCGCGCAGCTCCTCATTGGAAATGATCTTTCTGCGCGCAAGGTCGCAGCGGAGAAACGAGGCCGGGTGCGCGCGCAACGAGAGTTGGAGAGTGCGATAATCCTGTACGACCTCTTCGCCAAAGCCCATCTGCGGCAAAGCGACAGTGGGCTCGCCTTGCATCGGAACGCTGGTTTCGTGCCGATGCACGGCATGAGGTCGAGCAGCGGCACGCAGCAAGGGCAGGTCATCCTCGCGATCTCCCACGCGCCCGAGCGCTTTCGCGGCCCATAACGCCTGCCGGCGTGAGAGACCGAGGGAGCCGAATGCATCCGCATCGGCAAGCCGCTCGATAATGCGCGGGGAAAGGTCTGTGCGCAGCCATAGATCCCGCACCGAGCGATAGGGTACCTCCCCCTGGAAGGGGCAGGTCGACTGCGGAAGCGAGCAAAGCGAGCTGACCGCAGTCGGGTGGGGGTCTCCGTTGAAATTATATGAATGGACCCCCACCCGCCTCGCTGCGCTCGCCGACCTCCCCCTTTCAGGGGGAGGTATGGTGGTGCGAGCCTCCACGATGCGCAGCGCATCCTGCTCCGAGAGCCCTTTAATCTGGCGAAAGCCGAGACGTACCGCATGGGTGCTGCGCATGTCGTCCGCCATATCGCTGT
>DATCJI010000306.1:0-10829 GCA_036562835.1 Xanthobacteraceae bacterium
GCCAGCAATCGCGCAGCCGCCTCGATGGCCGCGCGATCTCCGCGGATGCGCGGCCCGACGCGGGTCGGCGCAAGCAGGTCGATATCCTCGCTCGCGCGCAGGATGTCCCCCGGAATGGACAGGAATACCGGACCCGTCGGCGGCGCCAGCGCCGTCTTGGCCGCGCGATGAATGAGCCGCGGCAAATCCGCGAGCCTGTTCACTTCGGAGGACCATTTCACCAGCGGGCGGGCCAGCGTGGGCAGATCGGCCCACAGAATCGGCTCAGTGGCCGTGAAGCTCTGCTCGTGCTGCCCCGCCGTGACCAGAATGGGCGAGCCTGCCTTCTGCGCGTCGTAGAGCATGCCCATGGCATTGCCGAGACCCGGCGCCACGTGCAGGTTCACGGCGGTGAGTCGGCCCGACGCCTGCGCGTACCCGTCCGCCATGGCCATCACGGCCGCTTCCTGCAGGCCGAGCAGGTAACGCAGCTCGTTCTCGGTGGCGAACGCGTCCATCAGCGGCAACTCGGTGGTGCCCGGATTGCCGAACATCATTTCGATGCCTTCCTGCTTGAGCAGATCGAGGAAGGCGCGGCTTCCCGTCATTGTCGGCAAAGGTATCTCCCGTGCGTGCGCAAGCAATTATTTGATGCGATATTTCTCGACTGCCTTTGCATTCCAGGTGAGCCCGTTGCCGGGGCGGTCCGGCGCAAGGGCAAAGCCGCCAACGATGCGCAGCGGCTCTTCCATAATCGGCGAGGCCCAATCCACATACTCCAGGAAATGAGCCGTGGGAGTAGCTGCAAGCAAATGGGCGCTCACTTCCGGGTAAAGATGAGACGACATTTCGATGCGATGAATACCGGCGAGCGCCGCGGCGCGCTGCCAGCCGGTAACCCCGCCGATGCGCTCGAGATCCGGCATCACGTAATCTGCGGCATCGGCCGCGAGCGCTGTCGCCATGGCCGAGCTTTCGGAAAAATTCTCGCCGATCTGAATCGGAGTTTTTAGTTCGCGCACCAGCCTGGCATAACCGCTGTAATCGTCATGCCGGATTGGCTCTTCCAGCCAATAGATATTTTCCGCATCAAGTGCCCGGCCGCGCTCAAGCGCCTCGGCAAGCCCGAGCGCCTGGTTGTAATCGACCATGATCGCGATCTCGGATCCGACCCGCTCCCTCGTCGCCCGCAAGGTCTCCAGATCCTCGCGCAGGCTGGGATACCCAAGCCGAAGCTTGATGGCACGGAAGCCGCCCTCAAGGAGTTTTTCGGCTTCGTCTGCGACAAGCCCCGGCGATTTCATCAACCCGAGGCCGCAGGAATTATAGGCGCGGATCGGGGCGGGCGCGCTTCCCAGCATTCGCGCGAGCGGCAGCCGCGCGGCGATGGCAAGCGCATCCCATGCTGCGACATCGAAGCCGGCCATCGCCATGCGAACAACTCCCTGGACGCCGATGAGGGCGAAGCGTTCGGCCAGTTTGCGCCAGAGGTCCAGCGGCGCGACCTGCGATCCCGCGACCACACGCTCCACTTCCCGAAGAATGCTCGTGAGCGCGGAAATAACTGCAGGGAAATAGCACCAGATATAGGAGTGTCCGGTGATCCCCTCTTCCGTCTGCACATCTATCAGGAGGAGCGGGGACTTTGTGATGATGCCGCGGCTCGTGCCCAGCGCATAGCGCATCGGAACTTCGACGCCGGTGCATCGAATGGCACGCACTTTGAGCAGCGGGTGTGCTGCCGGCATTGGCCCCGCGCTGCTCATTCAGGTCTGGTGCCGCGGCGCGGATTTCGCACCCGCCCCGCCGGCGGCGTGCAGGATCAGGATGTCGCGCACGGCCCTGTTCAAGGGCGTGGGCACACCAACCTTCTTGCCCAGTTCCACTACGCCGCCCGCAAGCCACTGCACCTCGAGCGGCCTGCCGTTCTGAAGATCGTGGTGCATGGACGTGGTCATGTCGGGCGGCCAGCCGTCGAAGAAAGGTACGCGCTGCTCGGCATAATCCGCGGGCAAATTGACGCCGTGCGCGCGGCCGACCGCCACCACCTCGCGCGCGAGATCGATCAGAAACTCGCGCGTGAGCGGATTGCTGCGGATCGGCCCGATGGTGTGGCGCATCGAGGTGGTGGCGCCCGACATGGCGGCAAGCGTCACATATTTTTCCCAGATGGCACGGCGAATGTCGTCGCTGATCTCTGCGTCGATGCCGCCGCGCCGACAGGCCTCGAACAGAGCTTTGAGCCGCTGACTGCGACGGCCGTCGTATTCTCCCATTACCAGGCGCTGTAACGAGCCGGTCTGGCCGATGACCCCGGGCCGCGCGATATGCGTCCCCACATAGGCAACGCCGCCCATGACCGCGCCCTGGCCGAGTATCGGGCGCAGCATATCGTCCTTCTGCACGCCGTTCTGAAATGAGATGACGCCAGTGTGCGGTTGCATGATCGGACGCAGCGCGCGCGCCGCGCTTTCCGTGTCCCACAGCTTCACGCAGAACAGCACGATATCGACAGGCCCGATTTTTTTGGCATCATCGGTAACGTTGACCTTGGGGAGGTGAATGGCTTGCGGGCCGCCCTCAATGGCAAGGCCGCGCTCCCGCATGGCCTCTGCGTGCGCGCCGCGCGCAACGAAATGGACGTCAGCGCCCCCGCGCGCAAGCCGCGCCCCGAAATAGCCGCCCACCCCGCCCGATCCCATGACTGCAACGCGCACGCTCAGCTCCTAAAACAAAACGCCTCGTTATTCCGGGGCGGCGCGGAGCGTAGCGGAGCGATGAGCCCGGAATCCATAACCACGAACCTTGGATTGTGGGGTCCGGCGCTCGGCATGCGGGGCCGAACAGCCCTGATTCCGCAGCATTCTTGAAGCATTAACCCGCGAGCCCCATATTTGGAGAAGCCTGCCGGCATGCTGCTTGGCAGGTCCGGGGAGCCCCGAAACGGTCCCCTTCAAAGTCGCTTGCTTGAGGGCTTTGAGACCATGTCCCGGGTACCTTCGTTGTCCAGTCCGTTTCTGCTCGGGTTCGACGAGATCGAACGTGCTCTCGACCGCGTGTCGAAGGCTTCCGAAGGCTACCCTCCCTATAACATCGAGCGCATTCCCCGCGAGAACGAGCAGCCCGAGCGGCTGCGCATCACGCTTGCGGTCGCGGGGTTCACACGCGAACAACTCGACGTGACTGTGGAGGAAAGCCAGCTGATCATCCGCGGACGCCAGCACGATGACAAGCCGCGCGACTATGTGCATCGCGGCATTGCAGCGCGGCAGTTTCAGCGCTGTTTCGTGCTCGCCGAGGGGATGGAAGTGTTGGGAGCCGATCTGAAGAACGGTCTTTTGTCCATCGATCTCGCTCGTCCGCATCCTGAACGGACCGTGAAAACGATTAGCATAAACGACACCGAATGAACCCGAACCGAGCTCGACGCGTTGATAGAAAGGAGTCGAGTGTCATGAACAATAACGTCACCTCCAGAGTTATATCCCGGGAAGCGCTGGCAGTGCTGGGCGGCGGAAAGATTGCGTATTTGCGTACCGTCCGTTCCGAGGACGTGCAGCGGGAATTTCCTCAAGCACCGGCGCTAGAGCCCGGAACGCTGCTTTATGCACTGCACGCGGCGGACGGCACTCCCATCATGCTCACCGACAGTCGCGAGGCCGCGCTCGCCAACGCCTGGAGCCAGGAGCTCGAGACTGTAAGCGTGCACTGACGCGCTTTAGAAGTTGCGGACAGTTCAGGCAGCGCTCGCGGAGGGAACGGCCAACACCGAATAAAGATCGTCGGCATCGCGCGACGCGCGAAGCTTCTTCGCTACTTCTCCGTCGCGCAACAGGCGCGATATGCGGGCGAGTGCTCGAAGGTGATCGGCGCCGGCCGATTCCGGAGCCAGCAGCACGAAGACGAGATCAACCGGCTTGTTGTCGAGCGCCTCAAAATCGATAGGGGTTTCCAGCCGCGCAAAAACGCCAACAAGCCTCTCGAGCTTCGGCAACTTGCCGTGCGGGATGGCAATGCCGTTGCCAACGCCGGTCGAGCCGAGCTTTTCGCGCTGTTGCAGCATCTCGAAAATGGTCTGCTCGCTTTGCCCGCACAGCTCGGCCGCCTTGACCGCGACCTCATGCAGCAGTTGCTTCTTGCTGCTGACCCTCAGCCCCGGAAGCACCGCGTGCGGCGCGACAATATCACTGAGCGGCATGGATGGTTTTTACAGATAAATCCGGGACTTATCAGGGGGCCCAACCGCGGCGGCGCAGACCTTAGAGAGCCGCCTGCCAACCGTCAATGCCGGCCGCCTGCCCACGGACCCCTCATGCCCTCAAGACCGCGGCCGTATTTCTGGTTCAACAGGAGCCTGCATCCCGAATCTCGGCGCACACGAGCGCGAGGAGCCCGGGTTCGTGCGGGCGCGGCGCCACCCTGATGGCGCGCGCTCCAGCGGCTGCCAGCGGAGCCGCCACTTGCGCCGACAGGCAAAACTGAACGGGCGCAAGCGCGTCCGCAACAATTTCTGCGCGCACGCCGCAATCGACATAAGCCTGCGCGCTGCGCGGCGAGAAGTGCAGCACGCCATCGAGCTTGCGTGAACGCAAGGCGTGCTCGGCGGGCGCCGCAAGGCGGTCGAGCGCGACCATCCGGTAGAGCACGACTGTGACGATGTTCCGCGAACCAATGTCCGCAGCGCGATCTTCGCCGGCGATATAAAGGTACGGCTCGCGCAATTCCGGTTCAGCATCGAGCAGCCGGCGCAGATCCCTGCTGTCTCCGTCCGCAGACCGGATGTCCCCGAAACCTGTTTCCCGCGCGATCTCCCCGGTGCGGCTCCCTACTGCAAACACAGGCAAGTCGAGAATTGCTGTGCGCTGCGGATGCGCAGCAATCGCGCGCGCGGCGTTGGCGCTCGTGAGAATAACGGCTCCGTAGCGCGCCTCCGGTATGTGCGCATTGGCTCGCTCCATGCGCAGCACCGGAGAAAGAAGCACGTCGTGACCGCGTGCGCGCAATGCTTCGGCAGTGCGCTCACCGTCGGGCTCCGGGCGCGTGACGAGGACGCGCATATCATCCGGCTGCGAAGAAGGTGCTGCCGGCCCGTTTTTTCAGCTCGCGACCGGCGTCAGCTCCGATGCGCGCGGCTTCCTTCGCCAGCCCACGCCGCTGCGTCTGCAACACCGTGCTGCCATCGGGACGCGCGACAAGCCCGCGAAAATGCAGCACATCGACGTTCACCACGGCATGACCCGCGATGGGCGTGCGGCACGATCCATCGAGCACGGCGAGAAACGTGCGCTCCGCTGTAAGCGCGTCCGCAGTGGGAGCATGGGTGAGCGAAGCAAGCAGACCCGAGACCCGCGCATCATCGCTCCTCGCTGCTATCGTGATCACCCCCTGGCCCACTGCCGGAAGGAATTCATCGACTTCCAGCACGGCGGTTGCCGCCTCCGTGAGCCCCAGCCGTTTCAACCCCGCCATTGCGAGCAGGGTGGCGTCCGCCGTGCCCTCGTCGAGCTTGCGCAGGCGCGTCTCAACATTGCCACGCAGATTCACCACGGCGAGATCGGGACGCAGTTGCCGCACAAGCGCCTGCCTTCGCAATGAGGAGGTGCCGACGGTGGCGCCCGCCGGCATATCCTTCAGGCTGTGCGCCTTGCGGCTGATGAATGCGTCGCGCGCATCTTCGCGCGGCAGCACGGCCGCGATATGCAGGCCTGCGGGCAGCAAGGTCGGCATGTCCTTCGCCGAATGCACGGCGAGATCGATGCTTCCCGCCAAAAGCGCCTCATCGATTTCTTTGGTGAACAGACCCTTGCCCCCGGCTTCGGCGAGCGGTCTGTCCCGGATCATGTCCCCCGTCGTGCGGATCACTTGGAGCGTGATGCGGTCCGGCGAAAATTTGGACGCAAGCAACTGGCCGACGGCACGCGCCTGCGCCAGCGCCAGCGGACTGCCGCGGGTGCCTATGCGCAGCAGCTGCGATGCTTGCGCCATGGCCATGGACCAAACATTGCACGCCGCAAGCCGGCGGTGCTACCGGTCTCATTGAACATTCATGATCGTACTTGGAATCGAAACGACGTGTGATGAGACCGCAGCTGCGGTCGTCGAGCGCCCCGAGGCCGGGCCAGGAAATATTCTTGCCAACGTGGTGCTCAGCCAGGTCAACGAGCACATCGCCTTCGGCGGCGTCGTCCCCGAGATCGCCGCACGCGCGCATGTCGAAGCGCTCGACATGATCATCGCGAGAGCGATGGCTGAGGCCGAACTCGACTTTGCCGCGCTTGACGGCATCGCCTGCGCAGCCGGCCCCGGGCTCATTGGGGGCGTCATCGTCGGACTCACCACTGCAAAGGCTATCGCGCTCGTGGCGGAAAAACCCCTCATTGCCGTGAACCACCTGGAGGCGCATGCGCTCACCGCACGCCTGACCGACAACACGTGCTTCCCGTACTGCCTGTTTCTTGCATCCGGGGGACACACGCAGATCGTGGCGGTGCTCGGCGTCGGCCAGTACGTGCGACTGGGCACCACGCTTGACGACGCCATCGGCGAGGCGTTTGACAAGACTGCAAAGCTCCTGGGACTCGGCTACCCGGGAGGCCCGTTGGTCGAAAAGGAGGCGCTCGGCGGGAATTCATCGCGCTTTGCCTTGCCGCGACCGATGCTGGGGCGGCCCCACGCCGATTTCTCGCTGTCCGGATTGAAGACCGCGCTGCGTGTCGAGGCGGAAAAGATCGCGCCGCTGAGCGATCAGGATGTGCGCGACCTCTGCGCCTCCTTCCAGCAGAGCGTCGCCGACGCGGTTTCTGATCGGCTGCGTGTGGGATTGAAGCTCTTTCGCGAGCGATACGGCCAGCCGACCGCGCTGGTGGCAGCGGGAGGCGTGGCGGCCAATGAAGTTATCCGCAAGGTCCTGCAGCGCAGCGCGTTTGAGGCCGGTACCGCGCTGGTCGTGCCGCCCGCGGCGTTGTGCACGGACAACGGCGCGATGATCGCGTGGGCAGGCGCGGAGCGCCTGGCGCTCGGACTGACGGACGCTCTCGATGCAAAGCCACATGCCCGCTGGGCTCTCAGCGATGTTGCGGGCGCGCACTCAGAGCCCGCGGATGCGGAACTCCCGCGCTCATGAAAGTGGAGCGCATTGCTGTTGTAGGCGCCGGCGCCTGGGGCGCCGCGCTCGCCAACGTCCTGGCACTCGCGGGACGCAAGGTGACGCTGTGCGCGCGCGATGCTGCAGCAGTCCGGCGCATCGCAGAACGGCGAGAAAGCATGCGCTTGCCCGGCGTGACGATCGATGCATCCATCAAGGTCGATTGCGCGCCACCCGGCACAAAGCAGGATACGGTGCTGCTGGCCGTTCCTGCGCAAAATTTGCGCGAAGCCGCCCAGGCGCTTGCCTGGAATCTCGATCGCAGTACCCCCGTGATCGCCTGCGCGAAGGGCATCGAACGCGGCACACACAAATTCATGACCGACGTCATTGCCGAGTGTGCGCCGGAGGCAGTGCCTGCGATCCTTTCAGGTCCGAGTTTCGCCCGTGATGTTGCAACTGGGCTTCCGACCGCGCTCACTCTCGCGGCAGCAGACGCGAATCTGGCGGCCGGCCTAGCCCGTGCGCTGGGCTCTCCGGCATTCCGGCTCTATCACTCAACGGACGTGCGGGGCGTGGAAATAGGAGGAGCGGCCAAGAACGTGCTTGCGATCGCGGCGGGCATTGTCGCCGGGCGCGCGCTCGGCGCGAGCGCCCAGGCGGCTTTGATCACCCGCGGTTTTGCCGAACTGTTCCGCTTCGGCGAGGTCTTGGGTGCACGGCCGCAAACGCTGAGCGGCCTTTCCGGCCTCGGCGACCTTATTCTCACCTGCTCGAGCAGCCAGTCGCGAAATTTTTCTTTTGGTGTCGCGTGGGGCAAAGGAGCTCCGCCGGATCCCGCAACGGCGCCGCTCGCCGAGGGCTTCTTCACCGCTCCGGCACTCATCGAGATGGCAAAAGCTGCGGGAGTCGAAATGCCGATTGCGTCTGCGGTTGACGACATTCTCGCGCGGCGCGCGGGCATCGATGAGGCAATCCAGGCACTGCTGATGCGGCCGTTTCGTGCGGAGACATGACATGATGGAGGAAAAGCAAAGGAGGAGCCATGGCGTATTGGCTGCTGAAGACCGAACCGGAAGAATTTTCCTGGGAGGATCAGGTCAGGCGCGGTGCCAAAGGCGAGCCCTGGACGGGAGTTCGCAATTTCAGAGCAAGACGGAATCTCAAGGCCATGAAGAAGGGCGAGCGCGCCTTTTTCTATCACACGGGCAAGGAGAAGCAGGTGGTCGGGATCGCCGAGGTGATACGCGAAGCTTATCCCGATCCCACCGACACGGACGGAATATTTGTGGCGGTGGACGTGAAAAGCGTCGCCCCGCTGCCGCGCCCGGTGACGCTCGCGGCCGTCAAGGCGAGCCCGCGACTGAAGGATATGGCGCTCGCCAAATATGCGCGGCTCTCAGTACAGCCGGTAACCTCCGGCGAATGGAAGGTCGTCTGCTCGATGGGCGGTCTGCGGGAGCAATGAGTCTCGGCGGCCTCCGCCAGGAGCAGGAGTGCAAGGGAGTGCGGCATCCATGAAATTCGCCAACATCAATTACCTTGCCGTTTTGGTCGCCGCGGTCGTGGCATGGCTCGCCGGGGCCGTCTGGTACACGGCATTCAGCAGGACCTGGGCCACCGCGCATGGCATGACTCCGGAAAGCCTGCACGCGAAACGGCATCAGTCCGCGGCCTATCTGCCGTTCATTGTCGCGTTTGTTGCGGAGCTCGTCATGGCCTGGATGCTGGCCGGCATTCTCTTTCACGTCGGCTCCGTGACCGTGCGCCGCGGCGTTATTGCCGGAGCGCTCTGCTGGTTCGGCTTCGTCCTGACCACGATGGCCGTCAACAACATCTTCGCCCGGCGCGATCGCCGGCTGATCCTCGTGGATGGGGGCCACTGGCTGCTGGTACTGCTGCTCATGGGAGCCGTGCTGGGCGCGCTACCGCCCTAACCCTGCGCTCCCGCCTGCTTGTGTCTTCGGCACGACCAAAGTCGCAGCGCAGGCGTCTTGTCGCTCATGCGCAGACTTGCATAAATAACGATCGAGGAAAGAACGGTGCCCGGCCCCGAGCTTGCCGGACCGCCCAGGAGGCAATGATGACCGAAAAAATCTATGACGTTCCGTCCGAATGGAAAAAGCGCGCCTTCATTGACCCGGGCAAATACAGGGAAATGTACGAGCGATCCCTGAGAGATCCGAACGGGTTTTGGGCCGAGGCTGCCAAGCGCCTCGATTGGTCAAAGGCGCCAACCAAGATCAAGAACTGCTCGTTCGGCCCTGGCGACGTCTCCATCAAATGGTTCGAGGACGGCGCACTCAATGCGGCGTACAACTGCATTGACCGGCATCTGCCTTCCCGCGCCCAGCAGACCGCGATCATCTGGGAAGGGGACGACCCCGCGCAGTCCAAGCACATCACCTATCAGCAGCTGCACGACGAGGTCTGCAGGTTCGCCAACATTCTGCGCAACCGCAACGTCAGCAAGGGCGACCGGGTCACCATTTATCTGCCTATGATTCCCGAGGCCGTCTACGCGATGCTCGCCTGCGCGCGCATTGGCGCCGTGCATTCCGTCGTGTTCGGCGGATTCTCCCCGGAATCGCTCGCGGGCCGTATCGAGGACTGCGGATCGAGGGTGGTCATCACTGCGGATGAGGGCATCCGCGGCGGTCGCAAGATTCCGCTCAAGGCCAACACCGATGCGGCAATCGCCAAGTCCGGCGGCGTCGATCACGTCATCGTCGTGCGCCGCACCGGTGCCGATGTGCCGATGAAGCCGCAACGCGACGTCTATTTCGACAAAGCCGCCGAGGTGGTCACCACGGAATGTCCGTGCGAGCAAATGAATGCGGAAGATCCGCTTTTCATTCTCTACACGTCAGGCTCAACCGGAAAGCCCAAAGGAGTCCTGCACACCACGGCCGGTTATCTGCTGTACGTTGCGATGACCCATCAGCTGATCTTCGACTATCACGAGGGCGACATCTATTGGTGCACGGCCGATGTCGGCTGGGTGACCGGGCACAGCTACATCGTCTACGGCCCGCTCGCGAACGGCGCCGTCACTCTGATGTTCGAAGGGGTGCCGAACTACCCCACGATGTCGCGCTTCTGGGAAGTCGTCGACAAGCACAAGGTGAACACGTTCTACACCGCGCCGACAGCCATCCGCGCATTGATGCAGGCCGGCGAAGGTCCGGTGAAAAAGACCTCGCGGGCAAGCCTCAAGCTGTTGGGCACGGTGGGAGAGCCGATCAATCCGGAGGCGTGGGAGTGGTACTACCACGTGGTGGGTGAAGCCCGTTGTCCGGTCGTGGACACGTGGTGGCAGACCGAGACCGGAGGCATTCTGATAACGCCGCTCCCGGGCGCAACGCGGCTCAAGCCCGGCTCCGCCACGCAGCCCTTCTTCGGGGTCGTCCCGCAGCTCGTCGATGCCGACGGCAAGGTTCTGGAAGGAGCGGCGACCGGCAATCTCTGCATCGCCGATTCATGGCCCGGACAGATGCGCACCGTGTTCGGAGATCACCAGCGTTTCATCGACACCTATTTCAAAGCCTACCCCGGGAAATATTTCACCGGCGACGGCTGCCGGCGCGACCAGGATGGCTATTACTGGATCACCGGGCGCGTCGATGACGTGATCAATGTCGCCGGACACCGGCTCGGAACCGCGGAAGTCGAGAGTGCACTTGTCGCGCATGCGAATGTTTCGGAAGCCGCCGTGGTGGGGTACCCCCACGACATCAAGGGGCAGGGCATTTACGCCTATGTGACC
>DATCJI010000323.1:0-3937 GCA_036562835.1 Xanthobacteraceae bacterium
AGCCTCCACCTGATCCAGCAATTCGCTTAGCCGCGCCTTTGCCTCAGCGAGACTGACTCTGACCATACGTTTTCCTTTGACCAGAAAAGTAGTCTTTTTGGTTTAGTCATTCAGGCCCCAATAGCAAGGCGCTCCTGCGTATAGGTGTCGGACCGATTGGTTGCAGGCGCGGGTTTTGACGCCCGCGGGTGAATGATCACGTCGCTCACGATGCGTGCGCCGCCGGGCCGGCGCGCAATCGTCAGCTTGCGGCCGTGGAAGGCCTCGAGCTCTGGCCGATGCCCCACGCTGATGATGGTCGCGTGCGGCAGCTCACGGAGAATGAGAGCCATCATCTCCGCCTGTGCGGCAACGGGCAGCGCCGAAGTCGCTTCGTCAAGGGCCAGGAGATCGGGCCGGTGCAGGAGCGCGCGCGTAATGGCAAGGCGCTGCTTCTCGCCTCCGGACAGGATGGCATCCCAGGAGGCATGGAGATCGAGCTGCGGCAGATAGTGGGCCAATCCGGCCATGGCCAGCACATTTGCGACGCTATCGCCAGCGGCCGAGGGGATGCCCATCGGGTAAACCGCCGCTTCGCGCAGCGTGCCGGTCGGGACGTATGGCCGCTGCGGCAGGACCAGCATGCGGCGGCCTTGGATGCACGCGATCTCGCCGCTCACCCATGGCCAGCATCCCGCGATGGCGCGCAGCAATGAGCTCTTGCCGCTCCCCGAATCCCCCACCACAAGAACGCGCTCGCCCGGCTGAATCTTCACGCTCGCGCGCCGGACGAGCGGGCGCGCATCCGGAGCCATCACTGACAGCTCCTTCATATGCAGCTCGGGACCGTCTTGCACAAACGATCTGACGCGCGCCCGCGCACGCTCGCATCGGTCGACGTCATCGAAGGCGACAAGCAATGAGCCGACCCGGCGCGCCGATGCAGTCCAGTCCGCCACGCGCGTATAGTTCTCCATGAACCAGCTGAGCGCGCCTTGCACGATGACGAATGCCGAAGACAGCTGCATCACCTGGCCAAGTGTCATCGTGCCGTCGAGATAGCGCGGCGTACACAACAGGATAGGCACGACCCCGCAAAGCTGCGCACTGCCTTGTGACACGATCACCATGCGCATGTGCTGGATCATGAGATCGCGCCAGCGCGCTACCACATTGGCAAAGGAGTGACCGAGCCGGTCCTGTTCCGCAGCGCCTCCGCCGAAGAGCGCAATGCTTTCCGCATTCTCCCGCACGCGCGTCAGCGCATAGCGATATTCGGCTTCCGCCTGGTTCTTCTGCTGCGTGATCCGGATGAAGAGGAGGGCGATCGCCAGCATCGATCCGTTGGCCAGCAATGCATACAGGAACGCAGCGATGACCAGAAAGCCGGGAATTTTCAGCTGCAGTCCGAGCACGTGAACAGTAAGCGAGCCGCCCACGATCCAGAGCATGCCGAGGAAAGTGACGGCGGAGAGAAGGGCCGTCATGAATCCCGTGACGAAGTCGACCGGCATCTCGGCGGCAATGCGCAGGTCGTCGTTTATGCGGTGCTCGGGGTTCCTGTGATCGCCGCCGGTGAGCTCGAGCTTGTAGAACCGCGATTTATTGAGCCAGCGCGCCAGAATGTGCGCATTTACCCAGGCGCGCCACGTACGCTGCAGGGTCATGCGCGCCCACATGCCAAAGACGCAGACCACAAGGTACGCGCTTACGAGCACAGGAAACAAAATAGCCTGATGGGTTGCGATCGCGGTGTTCTTCGCCTCGATCGCATCGAAAAAGGACCTGTTCCAAAGATTTATGCTGTAGGTAATGCCGAGGCTGACCAGAACCACCGCGACGAGGCTTACGGTAACGATCCACGCCGCGCGCGCCGGTTGCAAAGTCCAGTAGCCGCTTGCGCTCTGAAAGAAACGCCGCAACGGCTGCGGCGGCATGCGTTCACCCGAAAACCGGGAACCCTTTGTCGTCATTAATTCTCAAGGTTCCAGACGCGCTGCTCGAGAGAACGCCCCACAGCCCATCGACAACGAGATCGTACGAGCAGGTTCCGGACGCTTCCAATTGGACGCGGCGCGCTATCCTCCCCTGCGGAGCGCGAAGCGCGGTGGAGGGGGCGCGTCTGCCTGTACCTGTTACAGCCAGCACGCAATCCCATTGCGCTTATCAGATGCCCCTACCACCATTACTCGCTCGCTGCGCTCGCTCGGGGGTGCCTCTCCCCCGCTTCGCGGGGGAGAGAGGCGTCGGAAAAATTCAGGCGGCAGCGATGGCCGGAGCGTCCGCGTCGTTCGCGATCATGCCGCGATGCTGCCTGCGCACGAGCGAGGCGTAGTAACCGTTCTGGCGCAGCAGCTGTGCATGCGTGCCGGTTTCGATGATGCGGCCTTCCTTGAGCACGATAATGCGATCGGCGTTCACGACGGTCGAGAGGCGATGGGCGATTACGAAGGTCGTTCGCCCCGCAGTGAGGGATTCGAGCGCGTTCTGTACGGCATCCTCCGACTCGGCATCGAGCGCCGAAGTGGCTTCATCGAGAATGAGGATCGCCGGATTTTTCAGCAACGCCCGCGCAATGGTGATGCGTTGGCGCTCGCCGGAGGAGAGGAGGCTCCCTCGCTCTCCGACGAGCGTCGCGTAGCCTTCCGGCAAGCGTTTGATGAACCCGTGCGCATTCGCAGCCTGCGCCGCAGCCTCGATCTCCTCATTCGATGCTTCCGGCCGGCCGTAGGCAATGTTAGCGCGCACGGTGTCATTGAAGAGAAGCGTATCCTGCAACACCACGCCGATGTGTCGGCGCAGCGAGCTTTGCTTGATACCGCGCAAGTCGCGGCCGTCGATGGCAATGCGCCCCTGCAGCGGATCGTAAAACCGCATCAGCAGCGCGATCAGCGTCGTCTTTCCGGCACCGCTCGGGCCCACAATGGCAATCGTCTCGCCCGCCGCCACATGCAACGTGATACCGTTCAGCAATGGGCGAGCCGGCTGCTCATAACCGAAATGCACATTCTCAAAATCGACCGCACCCTTCACGTCGGCAATGTCGGCCGCGTCGGCCGAGTCACCGAGATGCTCCTGCACATTGAGAATGCCGAATATCTCATCGAGCGATACGGAGGCCTTGCGCAGGCTTGAATAGACGCCGCTCAGTCCCTGCACTGGCCCGAACAGGCCGCCGATATATCCAAGAAAGGCGACCAGGGTGCCGACCGTGATCGCGCCCTCGAGCACCAGATAGCCGCCAAGCGCGAGTCCGCTCAGGCGTGCCCGACCGTCGGCGAGGTTTATTTCCGTCCCGAAGACCACCAGCTGGTGCGGCCCGTGGTCATCGTGCGCGGCAAGGCGCCGAAGGACATGAAGAGCAACGACGACTACTGGGAGGTCCTCGAGGTCCTGCCGGGCGCGCCGCTGATGCAGAAGCCGGATGCCTTCGGCTGCCACCTTGGCGACTACACCTGATGCGGTGTGACACTCTGCACTGCAGCATCCATCACCCGCGGGCTCGACCACCGCAAGTCGGATCTATCCGACTTGCGCACTCAAAGAGCCGAACTCGGGTAAACCCGAGTTCGGGTGGTGTATTTTTCTTCGGAAAAACATGGATTGCCCGTCAAACCCGCCAATGATGAAGGGTCTTGCCCGCGGCGCGGAACCGCGCCGCATCATCCCGCATTGCCGGGTCAATGATCAATTGGGCCAATTTCATTTCGCAGTGCTTCAATGGGCTGGTGCTGGGGGCGTTGCTGGCGCTGATATCGTCGGGCCTGACCATCATTTACGGCACGCTCGGGGTGCTCAATCTCGCGCATGGCGCCATGTTCATGCTGGGCGGCTATGCCGGCTGGCTAACGTATAGTTACACCAGCTCCTTCATCGCCGCGGTCTGCGCCGGCGTAATATTCGTGATGCTGGTGGGCATCCTCGTGGAGCGGCTGATCATTCGCTACTTCTACGATCG
>DATCJI010000390.1:0-2237 GCA_036562835.1 Xanthobacteraceae bacterium
CGAACCCGCGCGCGAGCGGTTCCCCCGATCACGTCGTGGCAATCAACCGTTGCCGCGAGTGTGATGTTCGAATAGAAATCTTCCGCAAATGCCGGTGAGAGCTGGCGCAGTTCTTCCAGTGTGAGGCCATCGAGTTCGCAACCCTTATCCAACGAGAGCCGGACCGCTTCGCCAATGATGTGATGGGCGCGGCGAAAAGGAACGCCGCGATGCGAGAGATACGTGGCCGCCGCCATTGCGTTTAAGAATCCAATTTCTGCCGCATGTTCCATAATTTGCAGACGAAAGCTTAACTTGTGGGTGAAAGGCGACAATAGCTCCATGATGGGGAGCAGGCCCTCTGTTGATTCGAACAGCGGTAGCTGCATCTCCTGCAAGTCTTTGTTGTACGCCAACGGCAGTCCCTTCAACTGCATGGTGGCAGCAGTGACGGCTCCTTGGATCCGGCCGGTTCGTCCGCGAACGAGTTCGGTGAGATCCGGATTCATCTTCTGCGGCATCGCGCTCGAGCCGGTGGAGAAGCTTTCCGGCAGAGTGATGAAGCCGAATTCGGCGGTGGCGAAGAGTGTGATCTCCTCCGCGAAGCGGCTTGTATGAAGAGCGATGGTCGAGAGCGCCTGTAAAAATTCGACCAGGAAATCGCGGTCGCTGGTGGCGTCCATGCTGTTGGCTGTGGGAGCGGTGAAGCCAAGTTCGCGCGAAGCAATCGTGCGATCGAGAGCAAGCGTCGCACCAGCTATTGCACCTGAGCCAAGCGGACAATAGTTCAGGCGTGCGGCAAGATCGGCAAGCCGGCTGATGTCCCGCTCGATCATCGAGACGTAGGCAAGCAGCCAATGTGCGAGCAGCACTGGCTCTGCGCGCTGCAGATGCGTGTAAGCGGGCATGATGGCGTCGCCTGCGGCTTCGGCCTGCTCTAACAAGGCCAGGGCCCAGTTGCGTAACAGTTCCTGCGCGTGCGCTGCCTGCTCGCGCACGTAAAGGCGGAGGTCGGTTGCGATCTGCTCATTGCGGCTGCGGCCGGTGTGTAGCTTCAGGGCCAACTCGCCAATATGCGACGTCAATTCGAGTTCAACGAAATGATGCACGTCCTCGGCACGCGAGTCCGATGCCAGGGAGGCGCGCCGAGGGCCGTCCCAGCAGTCCCTAAGGACCGCGTCCAGTCCATCGCGCAACTGGGCGGACTCGGCCGGCGTAAAAATGCCGGCAGCAGCGAGCACGCTCGCGTGTGCCTTGCTGGCAGCAATCTCCTGGGGGAGAAGCCGCCAGTCAAAGCCGAAGGACCGTTGCCACTCCTCAAAGCGCGCATCGAGCGGCTCGCGGAAGCGGCCAGACCACATCTTCACTTCACGACCTCTTTCTGCTTCTGCAGCAGCCGCGCGCGCGTGCGGGCGGGCAGCCCGAGGATCTGAATGAAACCCTTGGCGTCCTTCTGATCGTAGCTCTCGCCCATGGTGAAGGACGAGAGGTCGGTCGAATAGAGAGACAGGGCGGAGGCACGGCTGATGATGTTCAGGTTCCCCTTGTAGAGCGAGAGTGTGACTGTTCCGGTGACGTTCTCCTGCGTCTTCTGCACGAAGGCATCGAAGGCTTCGCGCAGAGGTGTAAACCACAGGCCGTTGTAGACCAGATCGGCATAGCGTAGTGCGACGTGCTGCTTGTAGTGCGAGAGGTCGCGATCAAGCGTCAATGCCTCCAACTCGCGGTGGGCGGCGACGATCAGCGTGCCCCCGGGAGTTTCGTAGCAGCCGCGGCTCTTGATGCCGACGAAGCGGTTTTCCACCAGGTCTATGCGGCCGATGGCATTGCGCGCGCCGATTTCGTTCAGCAATTCAACGAGTTGCACCGGTGGAAGCTTCATTCCGCCAACCGAGACGGGGACGCCTTGCTCAAAACCGATGGTCACCTGCTCCTCGCGGTCGGGCGCCTCCTGCGGCGAGCGGGTCATGGTCCAGGTTGTGGAAAGAGGCGCATTACCAGCGTCCTCCAGTTCGCCGCCCTCGTGGCTCACGTGCCACAGGTTGCGGTCGCGCGAGTGGATCTTCTCCCGGCTCGCGGCGACTGAGATGTCGTGTGCCTCCGCATAGTCCAGGCACTCCTCGCGGCTGGTGAGGGTCCACTCACGCCACGGCGCAATCACCTTCAGCTCGGGCGCAAGCGCCTGGTAGGCGTGCTCGAAACGCACCTGGTCGTTGCCCTTACCGGTGCAGCCATGCGCGACGGCGGTGGCGCCTTCA
>DATCJI010000423.1:0-2578 GCA_036562835.1 Xanthobacteraceae bacterium
AGGGTCTCCTTCTCGAGAAGCCGTCTTGCGGTGCGTTCGAGAATGTCGCGCCGCTCTTTCAGAATGTTCAGCGTGCGATTGAAGGTGCGATCGGTGATCGCCTTGACTTCCTCGTCGACCGCTGCGGCGGTCTCGTCCGAGTAGTCGCGTTCGCGGGCAGGCAGGGGAAGATCGGGGCCGGTCAGGAATGTGCGCGGGTCGCGGTCATAGGCGACGTTGCCGAGCCTCTCTGACATCCCATAACGGGTGACCATGCTGCGCGCGATGTCCGTCACGCGGCGTAAATCGTCGGCAGCGCCCGTTGAAAGATGTTCAAAGACGAGGAACTCAGCGGCCCGGCCTCCCAGCAGCACGGCCATTTTGTTTTCCAGCTCCTCCCGTGTCATCAGGAAGCGGTCCTCTGTCGGCCGCTGGATGGTATAGCCGAGGGCGCCGATGCCGCGTGGAATGATCGACACCTTGTGCACCGGGTCGGTGCCGGGGAGCGACAGCGCGACAAGCGCATGCCCCATCTCGTGATAGGCGACGATCTCGCGCTCCTTCGGATTGAGCAGACGGTTCCTTTTCTCAAGCCCCGCCACGATACGCTCGACCGCGTTGTCGAAGTCGATCATTGACAGAGCATCCGCACGGCGCCGGGTCGCGAGCAGGGCGGCTTCGTTCACGAGGTTGGCGAGATCGGCGCCTGTAAATCCCGGCGTGAGCGCCGCCACCTTGTCGGCGCTGACATCGGGCGCGAGCTTCACCTTATTCATGTGCACGAGAAGGATCTGCGCGCGACCCTTCTTGTCCGGACGATCCACCAGCACCTGGCGGTCGAACCGGCCCGCGCGCAGCAGCGCAGGGTCGAGGATTTCGGGGCGGTTCGTGGCCGCCAGAATGACCAGACCCGAGCGCGAATCAAATCCGTCGAGCTCGACGAGAAGCTGATTGAGCGTCTGCTCCTTCTCGTCGTGGCCGGCATAGGGACCGATGCCGCGCGCGCGGCCGAGCGCGTCGAGCTCGTCAACAAAAATGATGGCGGGAGCCTTCTGCCTCGCCTGCTCGAAAAGATCGCGCACGCGCGCAGCTCCTACGCCGACGAACATTTCGACGAACTCGGATCCCGAGATGGAGAAGAACGGCACCTTGGCCTCGCCCGCGACCGCCTTGGCGAGCAGCGTCTTGCCGGTTCCAGGCGGACCTACCAGCAAAATGCCTTTCGGCATGCGGCCGCCCAGGCGGCTGTACTCCACCGGGTTCTTCAGAAACTCGACGACCTCACGCAGTTCGTCCTTGGCTTCGTCGACACCCGCGACATCCGCGAATGTCACGCCGGTATTGGATTCGACATAGATCTTCGCCTTGCTCTTGCCGATGGACATCAAGCCGCCGCCTAAACCCTGCGCGGCCAGGCGCCGGCCCAGGTACCACCATAGACCTCCGAAGATGAGAATAGGCATGAGCCAGGAGAGCAGATCCTGGACGAGCGTACTCTCGACCTCGCCGGTGTAACGCACCCCGTATTTCTCGAGCTCCGCGGAGAATTGCGGATCGACACGGGTCGTAATGAAGCGCTTCTGCCCGCTCTGCAGCGGCTCCTTCAGCGTGCCCTGGATGAATCGGTCGGAGACGCCGACCGACTCGACCTTACCCTCACGGATCAATTGTTGAAATTGGCTGTACGGAATGGTTGCGACCTGATGTGCGGTCGAGACCACGTACTGGATGAGCACCACACCGATGATCGCCGCGATGGCATATCCGATATGGAAATGATGTTTATTCATCGGCTGGCTCCGGGCTGAAACGCGGCGCTACGGACTTGCGTTCCGGTGCTGCAGGCTCAATCCTGCCGGTGCGTATCCGACGAATGATTTGGGACCCCCGTGGCGAATTATGCGCGGAGCATCGATCGAGCATAATGCAACCGCGGGGGCCGCGCTAAGCTAATTGCGAAGCCATGCCAAGCCAAGAAATCCTGAAAGCCCACTGGCACGGCGGGTTGCGAAAAAACGGTTGGCCCATCGGCATCGCGGCAATCGTGTTTGCAGGGTTGACATTCTTCGCGCATCTCTCGCCGGCGCTCGCGGTCTTGAGCTTTACTGTGCTCACCGCAGCCCTGCTGATCGGGCAGGTGCGCACAGCAGATCGGGCATCTGCGCCGGCAAGCTCGCAAATACCTCTACAGCGGGCTCCAGACCTGCAAGCTGTGCTCGACGCTCTGCCCGATGCCGCTGTCGCGATCGACGCTCGCGAGACCGTGATTGGGTTCAACGCGGCTGCGCATGCACTCGCGCCAGCGCTCCGCTCGGGCGGCGCGCTCTCAGCGGGCTGGCGCGCGCCCGCACTGCTGTCTGCCGTTCGTGCCGCGTCAGCGGGCGGCATGCCGCAGCGCGTCGACCTTTTCGAGCAGGTGCCGATCGAACGCTGGTTCGACGTGCACATCGCTCCGCTCAGGCTCGCCTCCGACGAGCATACTTCGCCGCGCTCTCTTATCCTGGTATTTCATGATTTGACGCCCCTGCATCGCAGCGAGCAGATGCGCGCGGATTTCGTCGCCAACGCAAGCCATGAGCTGCGCACGCCCTTGGCCACG
>DATCJI010000101.1:0-5421 GCA_036562835.1 Xanthobacteraceae bacterium
CCTTTATCCTCTTGTTAGGCTTGATGGATTACAAAATCCCCGCATTTCCGCCCGATTGGGGAGGCAGTTCATCGGCCCATGGCGTCCCGAGGCACGACACCGGCTGACCGGCAGCGCCCTGCCCCGCGGCTGTACCTGATCGCTCCGCAAGTTTCTGCCGGTCTCACGCAGCTTCTTGAGCAAGCGGTAAATGCCGCGGCGGTTGCGGCCGTGCTCGTCCCATTTGCTGAGGGCGAAGAAGTCACCCTCCTGCCGGACGTGAAGACGCTGGCACCTGTCGTGCAGGATGCCGGAGTCGCTTTCCTGATTGAAGGCAATCCTCAGCTGGCAGCGTCGGCCGGTGCCGACGGAGCCCACCTGGAAGGTTTTCAAGCGCTCAAGGCAGCGCTCCCCGTCCTCAAGCCAGAACGGATTGCTGGATGTGGCGCGTTGCGCACCAGGCATGACGCCATGCTCGCAGGCGAGGCGGGTGCCGACTATGTCATGTTTGGCGAGCCCAGCCGGGCAGGATCGCGGCCGCCGTTTCACGCGCTGACCGAGCGGGTCGCCTGGTGGGCTGAGCTGTTCGAAGTGCCGTGCGTCGGGTTTGCGAGCTCGGTAGAGGAGGTGGCGCCGCTTGCCGCCGCGGGTGCCGATTTCGTGGCGCTTGGAGCGTGGGTCTTCTCGGATTATAGCCGCTGTAACTCGACGATTGCACACGCAGCCTCCGCGCTTGCGGGAGGCACTGCATGAGCGAGCTGCGCTACGCCGCCGCGGTGGTCATCGTGATTACCGCAGTAATTGCGAGTTCCTCCGCGCCTGCTGTCGCCCAGGCGCCCCTGCAATTGACTCCGGCGCAACCGGAAAAAAAGCCGCCACCCAAACCAGCTCAAAGTTCAGGTGAGAAGTCAGCCGCTAAACCGGCGCGCAAGCCACCAGCGCAGCAAGCAGCTCCAGCTTCTGTGGGCGTTACGCCGCCAGGCAACGGCCATGAGGCGGACATGGCCTATGGGGCCTATCAGCGTGGCTTCTACATGACCGCATTTGCGATTGCGACGCGGCGCGTCGAGCAAAAAGGCGATGTCAAAGCGATGACGCTGTTGGGCGAGCTCTACGCCAACGGCTACGGCATTGCACGCGACGATGCCAAAGCTGCGGAATGGTACCGGCTCGCGGCGGATCGAGGCGATCGCGACGCAATGTTTGCGCTCGCCATGTTCCATTTAGGCGGCCGCCTCGCGGCAGCCAGCTCGCAGGAGGGAACGCGTCTGCTTGCGGCTGCCGCCAAGCTAGGGCACGCCGCTGCGGCCTATGATCTTGCCCTTCTGTACATGGAGGGCAAGGTTTTCCCGCAGGATTTTGCGCGCGCTGCAGAGCTCTTTCGCAGCGCCGCCGATATGGGCAATCCGGAGGCGCAATACGCACTTGCCACGCTCTACAAGGAGGGCCGTGGGGTGCCAAAGGATCTTGCCGCGGCAGCCCACCTTCTTGCTGCGGCTGCGCTCGCCGACAATGTCGATGCGCAAGTGGAATACGCGATCGCCTTGTTTAACGGCCTCGGCGTAGAGAAGAACGAGCAACTAGCGGCGGCACTTCTGAAGAAAGCCGCCCGCAAAGGCAATCCGGTTGCGCAGAACAGGCTTGCGAATGTGCTCGCGGTCGGACGCGGTCTGCCGGCCGATACTGTCGAGGCGATCAAGTGGCATCTGATCGCCAAGGCGGGTGGAGTGAGCGATATTCCGCTCGATACCTTTGCGGCAAAACAGACAGCCGAAGTGCGTGCAGCCGCCGAGAAAGCTGCGAAGTCCTGGATCGACGCGATCAAGCAGGCGCGCGAGCAGCACTCTTGACGTGATTGCCTCTGCAAGGCAGATGGCGCGGCGCTCGGCGTGATCGCGTGCGCTTTTGATCTCGCGCAGTGTTCAATCGGTCATGCTCCGCTCCGCCCTGCTCAATGTGATGATCAAAGCTGCGCAAAAAGCCAGTCGCGCCCTCAAGCGCGACTTCGGCGAGATCGAGCAGCTCCAGGTTTCCGTGAAGGGACCCGCAAACTTCGTCAGCGCCGCCGATCGCCGCGCCGAGGAAACCTTGCGCCAGGAGCTCGAGCGCGCGCGGCCCGGTTACAGTTTTCTTGGTGAGGAAGGCGGGTTGCAGGAGGGCTCGGACCGAACCCATTGCTGGGTCGTGGATCCGCTCGATGGCACGTTGAACTTTCTGCACGGCATCCCGCATTTCGCAATTTCGATCGCGCTTGAGCGCGAGGGCGCCGTCGTAGCAGGAGTGATCTACAATCCCGTGAGCGACGAGATGTTCACTGCTGAACGCGGCAAAGGCGCATTTCTGAACGAACGCCGCATCCGGGTGACCGGGCGCACCCGGTTTGCGGACGCGGTGATCGCATGCGCGCTTCCGCATCCGAGCAGAGGCGATGTCGCGCTCGCGCGCACGGAGCACAATGCGGTGCAAGAAAAGATCGCCGGCCTGCGGCGCTTCGGCGCCGCCGCGCTTGATCTTGCCTGGGTAGCGGCGGGACGCTTCGACGCGTATTGGGAACACGGCCTTTCTCCTTGGGATACGGCGGCCGGGATCGTGCTGGTCCGCGAGGCAGGCGGCTTCGTCAGCGATGCAGAGGGACGCGAAATAAGTCTCACCTCCGCCGGTATTGTTGCCGGCAATGAGACAATTCATCGCGAGCTTTTGCGGGTGATCAAGCAGGTCGATGCGGACATCCCGGCGACGCGCTCATCGGTGCCCCGGAAACAGGCGGAACACCGGGCTTTTACCAAGCTTTAATGGGCCGCTCCTTCCTTCCGCCGTGGCCCTGCCTTATTGTCCAACGCAGTATATTTGAAGCGAAGCGGACCCGCACGCCGTGCCCGGGCTCGTTCCGGCCATCCACGTGTTGCTCGCGGGACTACAGACATGGGTGCGCGGCACAAGCCCACGCATGACAACCACCACCATGGCGCAAGAAATCGATCCTTTTAAGCTTTCCTCGCCGCGCATCTTCCTGGTGCGGATGCTGGTCTTCTTGATTCTGTGTGCCCTCGTGGTGGTCGTGCTGTACAAGCAGATTTGGACCGCCTTTCTCTCTAATCCCGGGCTCAACGCGTTGATCATTGGCGTGCTCGGGATCGGCATTGCGCTCTCGTTTCGGCAAATCATCCGCCTGTTTCCGGAAATCAACTGGGTCAACGGCTTCCGCCTTGCCGATCCAGGGCTTGCGGTTGATCGCCCACCGGTGCTGCTAGCGCCCATGGCGGTGCTGCTCGGGGATCGGATGGGGAGGATGGCGATCTCCACGCAGATGATGCGCGGCATTCTCGACTCCATCGCGGCCCGGCTCGACGAGGCCCGCGACATGTCGCGCTACATGACCGGCTTGCTCATCTTCCTGGGCCTGCTCGGCACCTTCTGGGGACTCATCGAAACGGTTGGCTCCGTCGGCAGCGTGCTGAACTCGCTGAAACCGGGCGGCGACGCCGGTGCGATTTTCGAATCGCTCAGGGAGGGGCTCGCCGCCCCGTTGAGCGGGATGGGAATATCGTTCTCCTCGTCGTTATTCGGTCTCGCCGGATCGCTTGTATTGGGGTTCCTCGATCTCCAGACGAGCCAGGCGCAAAATCGCTTTTACACCGAGCTTGAAGACTGGCTGTCCACCACGGTGCGCGATCTTGGCGTCGATCATCGCGAGGTGCCCGCCGGTGCGCCGGCGCCGGCTGCGCTTTCGGGGGATCTAAGGTCCGCAATCGAGCGGCTGCGCGAAGCAATCGCAGAAGGCGGATCGAGCCGTTCGACCACAACCGCGATGGCAAATCTCGCCGAAGCCATTCAGGGGCTGGTGCACCATATGCGCACCGAGCAGCAGATGATCCGCGAGTGGGTGGATTCCCAGGCGCAGCAGCATCGCGATATTCGCCGGCTGCTCGAGATCATGGTGCGCGAAGACGCCACCAGCAGGTAAATTAAGGAGCAGATAAGAGATGGCCCTTGCACGCGCGGCCCGCCGCGACGCCGGCATGAACTACTGGCCCGGCTTCGTAGATGCGCTCTCCACGCTTATTCTCGGCATCATTTTCCTGCTCACGGTATTTGTGGTGGTGCAGTTCTATCTCACCCAGGAAGTAAGCGGGAAAGATACCGCGCTGAGTCGCCTGAATGCGCAGATCGCGCAGCTGACCGAGCTGCTTTCGCTGGAAAAGACGGGCAAGCTCAATCTTGAGGAGCAGCTCGCAGCGCTACGCTCCAGTCTCGCCACCTCCGAGGAGCAGCGCGAGCGGTACAAGGGTCTCTTCGAGGGAGCAGGCAGCGGCGCGGCGGATGCACGCGGCAAGATCACCGAGCTCAGCGGTCAACTCGATCAGGAGAAGCGGCTGAGCGCACGGGCGCTGGCGCAGGTCGAAGTGCTCAACCAGCAGATCGCGGCGTTGCGCCGCCAGCTTTCTGCGCTGGAAGAGGCGCTCGACGCATCCGAGAAAAAGGACAAGGAATCGCAGAGCCGCATCGCCGATTTGGGGCAGCGTCTGAACTTGGCCCTGGCGCAGCGCGTGCAGGAGCTCTCGCGGTATCGCTCCGACTTCTTTGGCCGCCTGCGCACGATCCTAGGCAATCGCCCCGATATCCGCATAGTCGGCGACCGTTTCGTGTTCCAGTCGGAGGTGTTTTTCGACAGCGGCAAAGCCACGCTTGACAAGTCGGAAGGTCGTGCCGAGCTCGACGTCCTTGCGGCGGCAATCCTGGACCTGGAGAAGAAAATACCAGGCGAGATCCCGTGGGTGCTGCGCGTCGATGGCCACACGGACGTGCGTCCGATCAATAACCCGCAGTTCAAGAACAACTGGGAGCTCTCGGTGGGCCGCGCCATCTCGGTCGTTCAATATCTCATTGCCAAGGGCGTCTCGCCGCAGCGGCTGGTCGCGGCGGGTTTCGGCGAATATCAGCCGATAGACGCGGACAAGACCGAGGACGCGTATACGCGTAACCGTCGTATCGAACTCAAACTGACGGAGCGGTAGCCCCTCACGGCCATCCACGTCTTCTCTCAGAAAAAGACGTGGATGCGCGTCAAGCCCGCGCATGACTCGCCATTTCTGCAGTACAAAAGCGTTAACGCTTTCGCTCCCCCAGGCTCCAGGCAGATTAGTTTGCGATCTCAGTCTTCAGCCCTGCGCTACATCAGCATGATCGACCTGGCTTTCACGCTTCGACCCTACATGGCCGAGGACGAGGACGCCGCGATTGAGCTGTGGCGCTGCACCTGGGAGGTCGTTTATCCCGCCATTGATTTTGCCCAGCGGCTGGAGTGGTGGCGCCAGCGCTGGCGCAACGAGCTTGTGCCCAGCGCAAAGATCGTCGTGGCGGAGGCCGAGAACAACATGGTCGGCTTCGTCACCGTGGATCCGGTCACCCTCGAGCTCGATCAGATCGTGGTCGCCGCGCAGG